>NZ_JBEYZW010000016.1:0-107663 GCF_040646215.1 Streptomyces sp. NPDC046215
CGAACTCGACCTGGGCCAGGCCCAGGCCCGTCAGCCGTTCCCGGTAGAAGGCGGGTGTGGCCAGGGCCGAGCTCAGCCACTACCAGCCCGTCCGGGGGCACCTCCCAGCGGTAGCTGGGGGAGTTTGAGGACGCGCCCGTAGGGCGCCCGCCGCCGCAGGCGGCAACGACGGACGCGCCGCAGGCGGCAACGCGGCAACGACAAGCCCGCAGCCGAAGACCCGCCGGGCCACCGCCTCACCCGCAGATGCGGTCCGGGCGGGGGGTCTGGTCCTTGATCTTCTCCTGTACCTGGTCGAGGCCCTTGAGCGTCTCGCCGGGGCTCCTGCCGGGGTCGCTGAGGAAGTCCAGGACCGCGTGCTGGAAGGCGAAGCGCATCCGCGGTGGCATGGCGTCGGAGGCGTCCAGGCACAGGGTCCGCCGGCGCAGCTCCTTGTCGATCCGGTCGTTCAGGGGCTCCTTGTCCGGGTCGAGCCGGGGCGCCTCGGTACCGGTGACGAAGGGGAAGAAGGGGCGGAAGGGGTTTCCGCTCCTCCGGTCCGGCTCGGCCCACACCTCCTGCGCCTCCCGCGTGGTGAGGAACCGCATCAGCTCCTTCGCCTCCGGGCTCGTCCCGAACAGCGCCGCGTAGTCGGCGGACACCTCACGGGCGGTGGAGCCCCGGTCGACCCCGGGGAGCACCTCGGGGGTGAAGACGAAGTCGGCGCGCGCGTGCTCCGGATAGTTGCTGCGGATGAAGGCGCCCTGGTGCTCCAGCGTGCAGGGCCGCTTGAACATGCCCTGCGTGTAGTCCTCGGTGAGCGCGGAGCGCGCCGGGCCGGGGCCGAAGAGGGCGCGGAAGCTCTGCCACGCCCGGGCGACCTCGGGCGAGTCCCACTTCAGCTCGCCCCGGGCCCACCGCTCGTAGACGTCCCGGCCGCTGCCCTGGAGCAGGAAGTCCTCGATCCAGTCGGTGCCCGGCCAGCCGGAGGTGTCGTCGCCGCCCATGCCCGCGCACCACCGCCCGCCGTCGCCCGCCAGGGTGGCCAGCTGCTCCCGGGAGCGGGGGCGGGTGGCGTCGTACCAGACGAGGCTCTTCAGGCCCGCCTTGACGGGGACGGCGTAGACCTTGCCGTGCGCCCGCGGGGTCCACAGCGGCCCGTACGCCTTGAGGACGGCCGGGCCCAGCACGTCGTCGAGAGGTTTGAGGGCCTTGCGGGCGTCGTAGTCGACGGCCTCGCCGAGGCTGGGCAGGATCGCGACCTCGGGCGCGGCGCCCGCGTTCACCCGGGAGAGCAGCACCTCGCGCAGGGCGGTGGTGCCCTGGTAGGAGACCGCGATGTGGTGCTTCTCGGTGAACCGCCGGAGGACCTTGCGGAACCGCTCGCCCTCCTCGCCGGTCCAGGCGGCCAGGACGGTGACCTTCCCCAGCCGCTCGTCCCGCCGGTCGCCGAAGCCGACGGCGCAGATCATCACCAGCCACAGGGCGAGCAGCACGGCGGTGACCTGATGGGTGCGCGCCCCCGCGCCCAGCAGGACGCTCACCGGGCTCTGCGCGCCCTTGCCCGGCCCGTCGTGGCGGAACCGGTACTCGTCGATCCGCGGCTGGAGGCCGATGAGGATCAGGGCGACGACCACCAGGCCGGCCAGCGGGATCCAGCTGGTGGCCCCGGCCCTCCAGTGCGTGCCGGCCAGGACGCCGTCCACTTCCTCCAGGGCGTCGGTGCGGCCCCGGGCCAGAATCGCCCGGGCCGAGCCCAGCCGGCTCTGGATCTGTGCGGCGAACACGGCCAGCGGCAGGGCCGCGGCCGGCAGCAGGGTGGCCACGGCCAGCCAGGGGCTCACCAGGCGCCGGAAGTGCCTGCGCAGCCGCCGCTGGGTGTCGACGAGCAGCCAGGCCAGCACGGCCAGCAGCGTGAAGGCCACCGCCCAGACGAGCCGCAGCAGCCAGCCGAACGACGTCTGCCCCCGCAGGACGCCGAACTGGTTGCTCTGGACCTTCTCCAGGCGGGTCACGACGCCACTGCCCGGCCGGTGCAGCGTCCGGTCGGCGTAGCCGAGGTAGGCGTCGCGCAGCGCGTGGTTGCCGGAACTGCGGGCGGCCTGCTGGACGAGGAAGTCGTAGGACGAGACCAGGCCCGTCGCGGTGCGCAGCGTCTGCCGCCCGCTGTCGTCCGCGACGGTGCTCATGGCGGCCTTGGCGAGGCTCTGCGTGGCGGCGTTGAGCTCGACGCGGTACTCCTCGCCGGGCCCCTCCACGCGGGACGCCTTCCCGGTGAGGCTGTCCCGGGCCGCCGCGTAGGACGCCTCCAGGGCGCGCTGTGCCGCCGCCACCTGGACTATGGCGGGCCCGGTGCGGTCGTCGACCGCACCGGCGTTGCGGCTCACCCCGTAGTACGCGGCCAGCAGCGCCGCGCAGGCCAGGCCCGTCGCCGCGAGGAGGGCGGCCAGCCGGTGCAGCAGGAAGTGACGGGTGCCGGCCGGCCCGGGGAGGCCGGATATCCCCGGGCGGCCGGACACAGGGGTCATGCCGGGGGCCCGGGCGGTGCGGCGGGCGCGGTCGCGAAGCGGTGCCCGCACTGGGTGCAGACGCTGTCGCCGGCGGCCGAGACGCGCCGGCACCGCGGGCACGCCCGGTCCGGGGCCTCGCGCTGCTCCGGTAACGGCCGCTCGGTGGGCTGTGCGCGTTCCGACGGCGCCGTCCACCGGGTGCTGTGGTCGGCCGTGACCCACACCGCGTTGAGGTCGCCGTGCGAGAGGTCGGAGCGGATGCGGACCTCCCCCGGCGGCAGGTCGGTGACGGTCACCAGCCGGCCCAGGCGCCGCAGCATCTTCTCGTCGCGCAGCTCGCCGGCCAGGCGCACCGCCCGCCCCCACTCGGCCTCGGCGGTCGCCCGCTCCCCGCGCTCGTACGCCTCGCACCCGGCGACGACGGCCCGGCCGAGGTCCGCGTGGCCGCCGTAGTGGGCGACGCGTGGGTGGACCCGGGTGGACAGGACGGGGTCGTCCGTCCAGTGGACGAGCAGCGGGCTGGGGCGCGGCAGGGCGATCCGCGGCGTAGCGGTGCCCGGCTGCTGGTCCCCGGCGACCAGCGTCACGGACGCCAGCTGGAGGTCCTCGCCGCGGGGGTCGCCCGCGGGGTCGGCGGTGACGCACAGGTGGAAGTCACGGGCCTCGTCGCCCCACGCGCCGGTGGGGAACTCCCAGACGCTCTCCTCGGCCCGCACGCCCTCGGCCGTGAGGTCCAGCTCGGTGGGGAAGACCTGCTTGAGGAAGCGCAGCTCGCTGCCCTCGCGCAGCCGGACGCGGATGCGTATGTCCGGCAGCGCCTTGCCCATGGCGGAGGTCATCATCGTGCGGAACTCCGCCTCCAGGTCGGAGTGGTCCTCGACAGCGTCGGCCACGCCGTGCAGCCGGGTGGCGATCTCCCGCAGTTCGGTGGCGGCCCACTGGTCGCCGATGCCCCGGGCGTCACAGGTGAAGCGGCCCGCGCAGGCGGTCAGCGCGTCCTCCAGCTCACCGGGCCGGTCGTGTTCGTTGCGCCCGTCGGTGAGCAGCACCGTGTGCCGGATGGGGGCGCTCTGCGCGGCGAGGAGGTCGAGGGCGCAGGTGAGCCACGCGGCCATGGCGGTGCCCCCGGCGGCGACGAGACGGGCGGCGACGTGCGCGGCGTCGGCCCGGGAGTCCGGCCCGGCCAGGGCCATGCCCCCGCCCGGCGGGTAGACCACGCGGGCCCGGTCGGTGCCCTCGACGAGCGCGAAGCGGGTGCCGTCGCGCAGCGCCTCGACCGCCGCCGCGGCCGCCCGCCGGGCCGCCGCGATCTTGGTGCTGGGCCAGCTCATCGAGCCGGAGCAGTCGATGACGACGACCTCGGCGGATTCGGCGCGCGCGGTGAGGCCGCCCAGGCCCTCGGCCTCGACGGTGAGGACGGCGTGCGCCGGCAGGGTGCCGGAGCCGGCCGCCAGGTACTTGTTCTGGCCCAGCTGGGCCGTCAGGGCGGGCCCGCGCGTGCGGCCGGCGTGGGCTCCGTTGGCTCGGTCCATCAGGTCCCCCTGGTCAGAAACGGGTCTTGGGCCGGACGCGGTTGGCCAGGTCGACCAGGGTGCCGAGGCCGGCCGGGGTGCGGGCCTGCCGGGCGAGGCCGCGGAGCTTGTGCTCCAGTCTGCTGCGGATGGTGAACTCCTCGTCGTCCGTGCCGAAGAGCCCGTCGTTCCGCTCCGCCGCGGGGGTCGTCACCGCCCGTATCCAGTCCAGGGCGACGTCGAGCAGCTCGGCCTCCAGCCGGTCGCGGGCCGGCCCGGTGCGGTGGCCCTCGTCCAGGTAGAGCCGGGGGAGCCGGGTGAGGGCCTCGGTGAGGTGGCTGAGGTCCGGCAGCGCCCCGGCGTCGCCGCCGGGCAGCCGCCCGGCGAGGATGCGCACGCACGCCGTCCGGGCGGCGTCGTAGTGCCGGGAGACCTCGGGGACGCCGCTGAGCAGGTCGACGGCGCCCGTGCGGTCCCCGGCGGCCAGCCGCAGCCGGGCGAGGCCGAAGGCGGCGCTGCCCTGGGAGCGGTTGCGCTGCCACACGGCCTGGTAGTAGCGCTCCGCGGCGGCGGTGTCGCCGCGGTGCTCGGCGCAGTAGCCGAGGGCCAGCTTCGGCGCGTACTCCCCGGGCAGGCTGCCGTAGACGCGGTCGAAGTCGCCCTCGGCGGCGGTGGTGTCGCGGTGGGCGAGGTGCAGCAGCCCTTCGTGCCAGGGGACGCGCCAGTCGTACGCGGCGGCTGTGCCCAGTGCGGCCTGAGCGGCCGTCAAACGTTCGCGCGCGGACTGGAGTTCACCCAGCTCTATGTGGGCCCGGCACTGCCTCAGGGGGATCTCCACGGACTCCCGTCCGGACGCGTACAACTGCTGGATGAGGCGCCGGGGGCCGCTCGTGGTGGGCTGGGCGAGGAGGGCCGCGCCGGGGTCCTCCGGGTCGGGGTGGGGCACCGGAAGGTCGTGCGGCACCCGCTCCGGGGCGGGCAGCCCCACGTCGAGGACCGGCCGCCGCTCCCCGGACAGCCAGCGCTCCAGGGGCGGTACGCGCCCCAGCGAGGCGTCCAGGAGGGCGGCGGTCGGGGCGAACAGGGTGGAGGGCTCGGGGTGTTCGCGCTCGGTGCGCAGCGCCCGGACCTCCCGCAGGACGCCGCGCAGCTGCTCGGCCATGTCGCGGGCCGAGGCGAAGCGGGAGCGGGGGTCCTCGGCGGTGGCGCGGGCGACGGCCCGCTCGTAGGACTCGCTGCCCAGCCCGGGCACCCGCGGTCCCGCCTCGTCGGACAGTGCCCGCAGCGTCATTCCGACGCTGAAGAGGTCCGAGCGCACGGAGAGGCCGCCGGCGCCGTGGTCGACGACCTCGGGGGCCATGAACCCCCGCGCGCCCAGGACCGTCCCGCCGGGCTCGCCCAGCCGGCGGACGGCCCCCAGGTCGATGAGCTTGACCCGGCCGGCGTGGTGCATGACGTTGTTGGGCTTGAGGTCGCAATAGACGAGGCTCTCGCGGTGCAGGTAGTCGAGGGCGTCGAGGATGCGGCAGCCGTAGGCGAGCACGTACTCCAGGACGCGCGGCTCGCCGAACGGGCCCTCGCGGCGCGCGATCCGGTCGCGGACCTGGGAGAGCGACATGCCGTCGACGAACTCCATGACGATGTAGCCCGTGCGGCCGTCCTCCTCCCCGGCGCCCCGGGACGGGTGGGTCACGTAGTTGATGATGCGGACGATGCCCGGGTGGTCGAGGAGGGTGAGGTAGCGCCGCTCCTCGCCCGCGAGGTGCAGGGCGACGCGGTCCCCGGTGTGGATCAGCCCTTTCAGGGCCACCAGGTGGTCCTCCAGCTGGGTGTCCTGGGCGAGGTAGACCCAGCCCAGGCCGCCGTTGGCCAGGCAGCCCACCACCCGGTACTGCTCGCCCACCACGTCGCCGGGGGCGAGCTGCGGGGTGAAGTCGAAGGGGTGCGCGCACCGGGAGCAGTAGCCGGTGATGAGCGCCGGCTGGCCGGCGTACGAGCGGCCGACGACCTGGGTGCACCCCTGCCAGCCGCAGACGCGGCCGCCGGGCGCGGCCTGCCAGTCCTCGACGACGAGGTCCTCCGGGGAGGGGGTCTCGACGAACGGCAGGTCGAGCAGGCCGTCACCGGCCGGCCTGGCGGTGAAGAGCCGGTCGGCCGCGATCCGCCGCTTGGTGCCGGCCGTGGGCGGGCTTTCGGTGAGGCCGCCGGGCCCGTCGCGGCCCGCCAGCGGCCGGCCGGTGACATGGCAGAAGCCGGTGCCGTCGGCGGCGCAGCCCCGGCAGTCGCGGCGGTCGCAGTCGGCGGTGCGGGTCATGGCAGATCGCCCCTTCTCGGACGGTGCGTGTGCCGCCGGACGGCCTCGGCGAACCGCTCCACGGCTCCCTCGGCCTCGGCCAGCTCGCAGGGCGCCCGGTAGAGGAGGTTGTGCGCGGCGCGGTAGAGCGGCGCGGCGGCCTGCTCCTCCTCCAGACTGCGGGACGCGAGCAGTGCGAAGAAAGCTTCCAGCCGGCCGCGCAGTTCGTCCCGGCGGGCGATGCCCGCCTCGGCCACGCCGATCGCCTCCTCGACCCTCAGCAGCCCCGACTCCACGGCGCTCTCGAAGGCGGCGAGCCGGGGCGGGAACCGGCGGCCGGCCGGGTCCGGGTCGGCGCGCAGCCGGGTGAGGTCCAGCCGCAGCCCGGCGGCCTCCTGCGGCACGGGCCGCACCGGCGCGATCAGGGCCGCCCGGTCGTAGGCGGTGCGCTCGCGGCGGGCGATGTGCTCGATGCGGTCGCGGACCCGGTCGAGCCGGGCGGTGATCTCGTCCTTGCTCGGGTCGGCCATGCTCAGCGCCAGCTCCAGGCTCTGCGAGTCGGGGTTTCGGAAGACGAGGAGCAACCGGGCGCCCCGGGCGGCGAGCAGATCGGTGAACTCGACGAGCGCGACGGGGTCCTCGGCGTAGTCGACGCCCTCGGCGACGACGGTGAGCGGCACCGACCGGATGCCGCCGAAGCGGCCGACGGTGCGGCCGTCGCCGGACCGCAGCCCCAGCCGGTCGGCGACCCGGTCGGCGACCTGCGCGACGGTCGCGCCGGAGACGTCCAGGGCGAGGTCCACGCTGCCGACCGGGGGCACGGTGCTGTCGGTGTCGTGCGGGGGGCCGGGGGCGCAGGGATGGGGCGTGCCGTTGTGGGCGGGGGTGCGGCGGGGGTTGTCGGGCGCCGGGGCGAGGTGCGGGGCGGGGTGCGGGGCCGGGGGTGGCGCCGGGTTCTCCGGGCCTTCCGGGGTGAGCTCCCGGTCGGCGAAGGCGACGGCGCGGCTGAGGGTCGCCGAACGGGCCGCCTCGCCCTTCTTGATGACGATCGCCTCGACCCGGCGGGTGCCCTCGACCGCCCGGAACCAGCGGGCCAGCCAGCGGGCGAACTCCCGGTCCAGGGGTGCGTCGCGGGGCACCGAGGGCAGTTCGTTGCCGGGCCGGCCGCCGACGTGGCCCTCGATCTGCGGCAGGTGCCGGACGATCGTCTCGATCGGGATCATGTAGGAGAGGTGCAGGCGCTCGCCGGCGGGCGCGTCCGCGGTCCGGTCGTCGTAGCGGCTGACGACCATCCCCAGCACCCGGTGGGTCTCCGCGTCGGTGACGGCCGCCCCGCTGAAACCGGGCCGCACCGTCTCCGCGGGGCTGCGGGGGGAGAGCTGCACCCACTCGCCGCGCGGCCCGCAGGGCCCGTCGATGGTGGCCCAGAAGTACACGCCGTCCCGGAGGCCGGGGGTGTCCGGGTGGCCGAACATCCGCACCGTCCGCCCCGGCGACGGCGCCATCCGGTGCAGCGGTGCCACGTGCCGGGCGTGCTGCGGCTCGGCCAGCTTCAGCAGGGCCACGTCCCCTCGCGAATCCGCCAGCTCCGGCACCCAGCACCCCGCGGCGACCCGCGCCCGCACGGGCTCCGCGCCGGCCACCCCGACCAGCTCCGCCAGCACCTCGACGTCCGGCTCCGGACCGCCGTCCCAGGGGATGACATGGGCGCACGTCAGCACCGTGTCGACGCCCAGCAGAATGCCGGCGCCCAGCATGCCCCCGTCGGACAGCGAGATGCGAACCCGCCAAGTCTCCTCGAACGCCTGTCCGTTGACGGGGACTTCGCTTTCCTCCCCCATGGGCGCAGAGCATACGCGCGCCCTCGCCGTAAGTGACCCCTCCCGACTCAGGGGTCACCGTTCTGTGTGATTCGTCCCGAGCTGTGCCCCTGGTGCGGTAAAGGCGCCGAACGGGTGAGGGCTCGGCAGGGAGGCGGGGTCGGGGCTTCCGCGCCGCGGGGCCGGGGCTCCTGCGCCGCGGGGCCGGGCAGGATCACCCGTTCGCCGTGCGGGCTGCACTTCCGTGCCGACGGCCGGGTATTTGCCCTGTGACCTGGTCTTATGCCGGTCGGGGGCGCCGTGGCGCGCGGGTCGCGACCGCTCACCTGATGCAGCGTCAGGGTGCAGGTCCACTCGAACGCCGCTTCGCTCTGCTCTGAGGGGCGCGGAACCCCCCACTCCTTCGATGGCACATCGGTGTGCCGCGTCCGCGCTCACGGAGGAACAAGCATGCGTACTGCACGAGTGCTCACCGGGACCGCCCTGACCATAGCGGCCCTGGGGCTCGCGAGCGCCCCCGCGTTCGCCGGTGACTTCGGCACCCTGGAGGTCAGCCCCAACCCCGCCCAGCCCGGCACGCAGGTCACGGTGAACACCAAGGCGTGCGGCCCGGGCGGCTCGGGCACGGGCGACGCCAGCGCCGTGGGCGGCCCGGCTTCGTTCCCGCTCAAGCCCGGCACGCACAAGGAAGTCGTCGTCGGCCAGTTCACGGTCCCGGAGAAGGCCAAGGCGGGCACCTACGGCATCGGCGTCAAGTGCAAGAACGGCAAGGAAGCCACGGGCGACCTGGTCGTCACCTCGCGCGGCGGCCCCACGGTGCACCCCTCGGGCGGTATGAAGACCGGCGTGGGCTCCACCAGTGACAACTCCGGCATGGTCGAGATCGTGGCCGGAGCGGCCGTCCTGGCGACCGCGGCGGTCGGCGGCACCTGGTTCCTCCGTCGGCGCGGCGGCGGCGACCGGGTCTGACGTCCGGCACCGCGGGCTCCGCACCCCTGGCCCCCGGACGCCCACGCGTCCGGGGGCCGGGGGCGCGGTGGAGGAACGTGATGTCCCAGAGATCTCAGCGATCCCAGAGACAGGGCGGACAGGCCGGCCGGCCGCCCCGGAAGCGCGGCACCCCCCACTCCCGTGCCCGCCGCGCGGCCCGCCTGAGGGAGACCCACCGCTCCCGGTCGGAGGAACTACGCCGGGCCCGGGCCCGGGACGGCGGCGAGGGCGCGGGTGAGGCGGCGGGGGGTGAGGAGCGGCCCGGTGAGGCGGATGCGCGGGTCTCCCGGTTGGGCGGCGGCCGTGGGCCCGGGGAGTTGGCCGAGGGCCGGGCGATGTTGGTGGTGCCGGGTGTGCCTGGGGAGGCGGATGCGCGGGTCTCCCGGCGGAGTGGCGGCCGTCGGCCCGGGGACTCGGCCAGGGGCCGATCGGCGTCCGGGGTCCCCGGTGGGCCACGGGAGGCGGCCGCGTGCCGGTCCCGCACGAAAGGCGGCGGCTCGCTCTCCGCACGGCTCGGCGCCCGGTTGCCCGGGACGCCGGACGCCCGCAAGACGCTGCTCGCCGTCGTCCTCGCCCTCGCCCTGTGCGGCGGGAGCTGGCTCATCCAGCACGGTGCCGGGACCCAAGGGCCGCCCCCGCAGCCCACGGCGGCCGAGGCGTTCCCGGCGGGCGGATCCGGCGGACTGCTGCCCGCCGAGGGCCCGGCGGCCCCACCCCTGCCCCCGGCCGCGCCGACCCGGTTCCGGGCCCCGGCCATCAGGGTCGACGCCCCGGTGCAGCCCCTGTCGCTGGCGGCGGACGGCACGCTCGCCAGCCCGCCGGAGGACGACCGCAACCTCGCCGGCTGGTACGCGGACGGCACCGCGCCCGGCGCGGCCGGGACCGCGATCGTCGCCGGGCACGTCGACACCGCCGTCGGCCCCGCCGTCTTCTACAACCTCGGTGCCCTGAAGAAGGGCCACACCCTCGAAGTGGCCCGCGCCGACGGCCGCACCGCCGTCTTCACGGTCGACGCGATCGAGGTGTACAGCCGGACGGACTTCCCGTCGCAGAAGGTCTACGGGCCTGCGAAGCGGGCCGAGTTGAGGGTCATCACCTGCGGCGGCGGCTTCGACACGGAGACGCAGACTTACCTGGGCAACGTGGTGGTCTACGCCCACCTCACGGAGGTACGGCAACTCCCTCGCCCACAGGTGGCGACTCCGCCGTCGGGGACGGGGGCAGGGGCGGGGTTGCGCGGCGGTAAGTGACGGCTGGGCGGGGGACGACCCGCGGGAGACGGCTTGGCCGGACGCGAGCCGCCCTCGGACGCGCCTGGGCGGGCGTGGCGGCAGCCCCCTTCACGGGCAGGTGCCCTTGTCGCTCGGGGCCGCCGGGCCGATGCTCCGGTTGTGGCCCGGCGTCCTGGCCGTAGCCCGGACCGGCGTCCTGGTCATAACCCGGCGTTCCGGCCGCAGCCCGGCCCGGTCTCCCGGTCGCGGGCCGGCGTCCCGGCCGTGGCCCGGCGTCCCGGTTGCAGCCCGGCCGGCTATCCGGACGGAGCCCGGCGTTCTGGCCGATTCGCTGGCAGGTGCCCCCGTCGCTCGGGGCCGCCCGGCTGATGGTCCGGCTGCGGCCCGGCGTACCGGCCGCAGCCCGGCCAGGCGTCCCGGCCGCAGTCCAGTCCGGCGTCCCGGGCGCAGCCCGGCCAGGCGTCCTGGCCGCAGCCCCACCCGGCTCCCCGGTCACGGCCCGGCGTCCCCGGTCGGAGCCCGCCTCCCCCGGGGGAGGGAGGGCACAGCCCACCCCCGCAGAGGCCCGGCGTCAGGCCGAAGCCATCCGCAACCCCGTCAGCAGGTCCAGAATCGGCTGCCCGTGCTTCGCCAGCTTGTTCTCGCCGACGCCGCTGATGCCGCCCAGCTCCTCCAGTGACGTGGGCGACGCCGTCGCGATCTCCCGCAGCGTCGCGTCGTGGAAGATCACGTACGCGGGGACGCCCTGCTCCTTCGCGGTGGCCGCACGCCAGGCGCGCAGCTCCTCGAAGACCGGCACGGCCTCCTCCGGCAGGTCGACGGGGACGGACCGCTTGCCGGAGCCGGACTTCGACGAGCTCTTCGCCGCCCGGGCCGGCTTCTCCGGCTCGCGCCGCAGCCGCACCTCACGCTGCCTGCCCAGCACCTCACTGCTGGCGTCGGTGAGCACCAGCGTGCCGTAGTCGCCCTCGACGGCGAG
This sequence comes from Streptomyces sp. NPDC046215, assembly GCF_040646215.1. Taxonomy (NCBI): domain Bacteria; kingdom Bacillati; phylum Actinomycetota; class Actinomycetes; order Kitasatosporales; family Streptomycetaceae; genus Streptomyces; species Streptomyces sp. NPDC046215. The sequence continues at coordinate 11,315 of NZ_JBEYZW010000016.1, forward strand.
CAGGCCCTGCGCCAGGAGCTGCCGCACCACGCCCCGCCATTCGGCGACGCTCAGCTCGGTGCCGATGCCGAAGACCGACAGGCCGTCGTGGTCGTGCTGGATGACCTTGGCGGTCTTCTTGCCGAGCAGGATGTCGATGATCTGCCCCGCGCCGAACTTCTGCCGCCGCTCGCGGGCCAGCCGCAGCACCGCCGAGAGGAACTTCTGGGCGGCGATCGTGCCGTCCCACGTCTCGGCGGGCGTCAGACACGTGTCGCAGTTGCCGCAGGCCGTGCTCGCCTGCCCGAAGTAGGCGAGCAGCCCGACCCGGCGGCACTCGACCGTCTCGCACAGGGCCAGCATCGCGTCGAGGTGCGTGCCGAGCTTGCGCCGGTGGGCGTCGTCGCCCTCGGAGCCGTCGATCATCTTCCGCTGCTGGACGACGTCCTGGAGCCCGTAGGCCAGCCAGGCCGTGGACGGCAGGCCGTCGCGCCCGGCGCGGCCGGTCTCCTGGTAGTAGCCCTCGACGGACTTCGGCAGGTCGAGGTGGGCGACGAACCGCACGTCCGGCTTGTCGATGCCCATGCCGAACGCGATGGTGGCCACCACGACCACGCCGTCCTCGCGCAGGAAGCGCGCCTGGTTCGCGGCGCGGGTCCGCGCGTCCAGCCCCGCGTGGTACGGCACGGCGTCGACGCCGTTGGACACCAGGAAGGCCGCCGTGTCCTCGACGCCGCGGCGCGACAGGCAGTACACGACACCCGCGTCACCGTCGTGCTCGGTGCGCAGCAGCTCCAGGAGCTGGCGCTTGGGGTCGTTCTTCGGGGCGATGCGGTACTGGATGTTCGGCCGGTCGAAGCTGGCGACGAAGTGCCGGGCGTTCTGGAGGGTGAGCCGCGCCGCGATCTCGCCGTGGGTGGCCTCCGTGGCCGTCGCGGTCAGCGCGATGCGCGGCACGTCCGGCCAGCGCTCGTGCAGCTGGGACAGGGCCAGGTAGTCGGGCCGGAAGTCGTGGCCCCACTGGGCGACGCAGTGCGCCTCGTCGATGGCGAACAGCGAGATCTTCCCGCGGTCGAGCAGCCGCAGCGTGGCATCGACCCGCAGCCGCTCCGGGGCCAGGTAGAGCAGGTCGAGCTCGCCCGAGAGGAACTCCGCCTCGACCATCCGCCGCTCGTCCATGTCCTGCGTGGAGTTCAGGAAGCCGGCGCGGACGCCGAGCGCCCGCAGGGCGTCGACCTGGTCCTGCATGAGGGCGATCAGCGGCGAGACGACGACTCCGACGCCCGGCCGGACGAGGGCGGGAATCTGGTAGCAGAGCGACTTGCCGCCACCGGTGGGCATCAGGACGAGCGCGTCCCCACCCGCGCAGACGTGCTCGATGATCGCTTCCTGATCGCCCCGGAACGCGTCGTATCCGAAGACGCGCTGCAGGCAGCGCAGGGCCTCGCTGGTGTCAGGGGGACAGGCGGTCTCTGTGGGGTGGTCGGCCATGCGGGAAGTCTACGAGGATCGGCTGACACGAACGGGTGATGTGGATAAGTCCCGCTGTGTACACGTCACCCGCGTCGCCCCTGCCCTCCCTGCCGGCCCCCCCGGAACGCCCTCGCCGCCCCGCCCTCCCCGGGGCCCGCCCCCGCCTCACGCGACCTCGATGCCGTACTCCTGGACCAGGGCCTCCAGCCCGCCCCGGTACCCCTTGCCGCCCAGGACGAAGTCCCAGTCGCCGTTCGCGCGCCGCCGGAAGGACCCGAGGACGAGCGCGGTCTCCCCGGGCCGCCCGTCGGAGACCTCCAGCCGCCCCAGATCGGCCCCCGAGGCGTCCGCCAGGCTGATCCGGGCGTCAGTGAACCCGGAGAGATCGGCGTCCGGATCCACGGCCGGGTCCACCGCCGCGACCAGCACCAGCCGGTCCGACTCCGCCGGCAGCGCCTCGAAGGCGACCCGCAGGGCGGCCTTGTCCGCGGCGGACGGGGCGACGGCGCGCACGGACCCGTCGGGGGTGCCGGGGTTGTTGTAGAAGACGAAGTGATCGTCGCTGAGCACCCGGTCGCCGCGGCAGACCAGGGCACAGATGTCGAGGGCGACGCTGCCGCCCCAGGACATGCCGAGCACATTGTGGTCACCGGCCGGCTCGGCCGGGGCGGCAGGCCCCACCGGGTCCGGCGCCGCCTGCGGGCGCCGATCGCGGTCCGGAGCCGCGCCCGGCTCGCCCAGCCGCCCCCGCAGCCCGTGCCGGCCCAGCAGCGCCACCAGTTCCTCCCCGGACACCAGGGTCAGGGGCTTGCCGTGGGCGAAGGTGTACGAGCCGGGGCCGAAACCGGACGTGGTCACCAGCACACCCTTGTTCGCACCGGCACCCTGCACCGTCCCGTACAGGTCGCGCACCGCGGTCGGCGGCACCGTCTTGCGGTACCGCTTCACCTGCACGATGATCCGGCCGCCGCTGATCGGGTCCGGGTCCAGGGCCTCCACGTCCACGCCGCCGTCGTTGGACCGCTGCGTCATCACGGCCCGCATCCCCCGCGCGCGGAAGAGCTGGGCGACGAGCCCCTCGAACTCGACCGGGTCCATCGCGAACAGGTCGGGGTCGTCCCCGCCCCCGTGCGAGACCACGCCCGTACCGTCCCGGCCGACCTCGTCGGGCATCCGCACCGGCCGCACGGCCGCCCGCTGGTCGGGACGGACCGCCAGCTGACCGCCCAGCCCCTCGGTGAGGCAGTCGACGGCTATGACCTGCTCCAGATGCAGCCCGGCGAACGCCGCCCGCGTCACCGTGGCCGCCGCCAGGACGATCTGCGCCCGCCGACCGGTCACCGGGTCGTGATCGTCGACGAAGCCGTTGACCGCGACCGACTCCAGGGCCCCGAACCCGTCCGCCGCGAAGAGATCGCGCAGCACCAGCAGCACGCACTGGGCGAGTACATCCCGGTACACCGCCCGGCGCTGTGCGACGGGCCGTGCCGTCTCCCGGTCCTGGTCCGCGGTCGGCATGTACCGCACGGACTTGGCCTCCGGCACGACGTCGTACCCCGGCAGCTCCCAGGTCAGCACCAACTGGCGGGCGGCCGGGTCGTAGGCGGCGGAGACCTGGTGGGGAAACTCCTCCGGCCAGGCGGCGGAGGCGTACAGGGCGGCGGAGAAGTACTCGACCACCGCGTCGGGATCGCGCTGCCGCAGCGCGTCGACCATCTCACCGATCCCGGCGTTGTACTGCCGGACCTCCGCCAGCTGCTGCGCGGCCCACAGGTCGTACTGCTGCCGGTACGCCGCCAGTTGCTGCCGGCGCTGCGCCTCCGCGGCCTGGGCGGTGTGCCAGTCGTGTTCGAACTGCTGCCGGGCGAAGCGGTACTGTCCCGGGTCCGGCATGGCGACCGGGTGGGCGAGGTGCCCCGGCTGGAACGGCTCGACGGTCTCCGACCGCCCCAGCGCCGCGGGCGTGAAGGCCGGCTCACGGCACCCGGCCACCAGAAGCCCCGTCAGCTCCGCGACGCGCGCCTCCAGTTCCTCCGTACGCCGCCGGGCCTCGGCCTCCCGCCGCTGCCGGTACGCCGCACGCTGCTCCCGGTCGAGCCGGGCGACCTCCCGGTCGTACGCCCGCTGCTGCCGCTCCTGCTCACGCTGGGCCTGCAACCGTTCCCGGTGCTCGGCTTCCCGCTGCCGCTGTTGCTGGCGCTGCGCTTCGGCCCAGATGCCTATCAGTCCGCTGGAGCGACGACTCATGCGGTGACATGTCCTCCCCCCGGGGACACCCGCGCCCCGGAAACCACGCACTGGCCCCGACCACCAGCGTCCACGAGTCGACTTTAGTCACATTGTCATGGTTATCGGACCCCATCAGGGCGCGGGGCGGAAATGTCGTGAAGAAGGGCGGGCCCGCGATTTCGGAGCCGGCGTCAGCCGTACGCCGCTGGCGCGGCGTTGAGACGTCCGGTGAGCTATTGGAGGGCCGCCAAGCGCAGCATGGCGACCGCAAAAAGGGGCCCGCGGGCGTGCGCTGTCAGGCCCATGAACTGCCGGACGAGTCAGGCGGAGACGCGATGGCCACCGTTGCTGAGAGGCGCGGTGGGGTGGTGCCCTCCGGGAGCCGACGCGGGAACGTCCGGCAGAGTCGCGTCGGTGAACTGAAGGATCAGCGCCGCCTGGAGCCTCGCCTTGAGGGCGGGATCGGCGACGTCCTCGACCAGACGGATGGCCTGACGTGTGCCCCGCTCGCTGCGCATGTCGTCCCGCAGGAGCTTCGTCTGCCCTTCCAGATGTTCGAGCGCCTGGCGGGCCTGACGGTGGAAGAGGATGCCGACGACCCCGGTGACCAGGCCGGTGACGTTCGTGACCATCGCGGCGTAGACGTCACCGCTGGTCTCGGACCGCCAGATCGCGAGCCCCACCCCGACGAACAGGATCAGACAGCCGATCGCCGAGAAGACCAGACTCATGACCGAGCTCCGCTGCGCCTGGGTGAGGCCGTGCGCGTAGTAGTCCGCGAGGAGCACGGAGAACGTCTGCTCCTCGCGCTCCGCCCGCCGCTCCTCGACCGAGCCCTGGTCGACCTGGATGTTGTAGACGGTGTTGTTGTGCGTCGTGCCGGAAGGCTCGGCGGTATCGCCCGCACGGTCCGGGCCCCCCTCGTCACCCGCCGGCTTCTCCGGGGGAAGCCGGATGTCGAGCTGCCCGTCGGAGGAGGAGATCCGCAGCTCCTGGTGGAGGCGCTCGCGATTCTCGGCGACGTCACGCTTGTAGGACCCCAGCAGGGCACGGGCGAAGGTGGCGGCCCCGGCCGCGGCGAAGACTCCGACGGCGGAGACCCAGGTCTCGATGGGAGGCGCGTTCACCCGGGCATGGTGGCACGCGCGGGCAGCCGGGGGAGTCGGGTTCCGGGCAACCGAAGAGGTGTAGCGTGCAGGCGGAAGTGCTGTGAGGCGGCGGCTACTTGGCCGCAGGCGCGGACGCCGCTCCGCACACAGAAAGCCCTCCCGCCTCATGGACGGAAGGGCTTCCGGCAAGGTGCCCCCGGGCAGATTCGAACTGCCGACACCCGCTTTAGGAGAGCGGTGCTCTATCCCCTGAGCTACGGAGGCGGGGCCGCCGTCAGTGTAGCGGGTGGTCGGGGGGCGTCGTCAGGCGCCGAGGCTCCACGAGATCGTGCCGTCCGCCGCGGCCAGCGACGCGAAGATGATGAGGTCCGCCGCGCCCAGGGTCAGGCCCAGGAGGGCGCGGCCCCGGCGGGCCGTGCCGTGTTTGAGGGCGAGGGCCGCCAGGGTCAGGGCGACGGGGCCCAGGACCACGTTGAAGATCAGGAGGCCCACGAGACCCATGACGAAGGACCAGACGGCCATGGCGTCCTGCTTCGGCATCCGGCGGCGCCGCTCGGGCCGCCGGGAGGGCTCCTGCGAGGGCCGCTGCGCCGGCTTCCGGTCGGGCTTCGGGGGCGCGGGGCGGTTCAGCGTCGTGGACGGTGTGGCGGGCATGGTCAACGCTCCTTCGTGCGCTCGCGGACGGTGAAGACCAGCAGCCAGAGGGCGATGGCCGCCGCGGCGGGCAGCAGGACCGGCAGCGGGGTGTGGGCCGCGGCGCCCACCAGGACTCCCATCAGCAGAAGGGCTGCGACGAGGAAGATCATGTCGGGACGCCTTCCTGGAGGTCGGGCGGTGACTGGTCCGGTGACCAGTTCGACGGATGGTGCACTCGGTTCAGTGAACAGTTGGGGTGACAATCGTTCACTGAACTGAACGTACCCCTGGCTCCGCCCGGCAAACAGTTGTTTACTGAATGGCATGAGTCACAGTCACACCCTCGGCCTCCGGCAGGCGCAGAAGCAGAAGACCCGGCAGGCGCTCCTCGACGCCGGGCTCGGTCTCCTGGAGGAGCAGAGTCTGAGCAGCCTCGGGCTGCGGGAGGTCACCCGGGTCGTGGGGGTGGCGCCGGCCGCGTTCTACCGGCACTTCCGCGACATGGCCGACCTCGGGGTGGCGCTCGTCGAGGAGTCGCTGGGCAGCCTGCACGGGATGATCCGCACGGTGCTCGCCGAGCAGGACGGGGCCGAGGAGGTCATCGACCGCAGCGTCGACGTCGTGGCCGGGCACGTGGCGCTGCACCGGGCGCACGTGCGGTTCGTCGCGCGGGAGCGCCACGGCGGGGTCCGGCCGGTCCGTGAGGCGATCGCGGCGGAGCTGGCGCGGTTCGGCGACGAGGTCGCCGGGGCGCTCACGGCGCAGGAGGAGTCCGAGGGGTGGAGCGCCGACGACGTGCGGATGCTCGCCGACCTGTACGTCGACCACCTGGTGATGACCGCGGCCGCGTTTCTGGAGGCGGCGCCCGGGGAAGAGAGCCGGATCGCGGACACCGCCCGGCGGCAGCTGCGGCTGATCAGCCTGGGCCGCCGGCACTGGAGCGCCGGCTGACCGCGGCGGGGGAGCCCGCGCCGAGGATCCGGGGTCGCACCGTGACGGATACGCGCCAGCGTCCGTCGGCGTCCTGCCCCAGCACCTTGACGGAGACGCCGGGCGCCAGGCATCTCTGCCCGGCCACGTACGGCGCGTCGCTCAGCCGGGCGTTCACGTTCGGATCCGTCGTGTAGCAGCCGGCGCTGCCCGGGGTGGCGTCGGAGGTGCGCACGGGGCCGTCGCCGGAGGCGACGTCCGTGGCGACGGTGGAGACGAGGACCCCGGGGCGGCAGACGGTGTGGTCGAGCGGGCCGGGGGCGCGGGCCTCCAGGGTCACGGCGCGGGTCCGGGAGAGCGGGACGACGGCCAGCTTGGCGCCGCCCGCCACGGAGGTGGGGGTCAGGGTCAGGGTGCGGGTGCCGGGGCCGGTCAGGCAGTGGACCTGGTCCGGGGCCAGCCAGCCCAGCTTCCACTTGTGCCAGGCGAGGAAGTCGTTGGAGGGGCCCCAGTCCTCGTCCATCGGGTCCCAGTGGCCCACCGGCGTCCTGGTCCGGCCGGTGAGTCCGCTGGTGTAGTAGAGGTCCGGCAGGCCGAACGCGTGGCCGTTCTCATGGTTGAGGACGCGGTAGGGGCTGTTGCCGGTCTGTCTGCTCCAGATGAACGAGACGTTCTGGAACGGGACGCCGTCCCCGGTGGTGAGCCCGGTCGGTGCCCCCGCGAACGTCACCGACCGCACGTCCTCGGTGGCCGGCGGGCCGGCGTTCGGGGTGACCAGGACGTTGACGAGGTCGTAGTCCCGGAAGTCGACCTCACCGTCGGCCGCCGCCAGGATCTCCCGGGACAGGGCGTGGTAGCCGTTCCCGCCGCCCGCGTCGAAGGACGCGCCGCGCTCGATGCCGTACGAGGCGTACGGGCGTGCCATGCGGATCCAGCGCGGCAGCGGCGTGGAGCGGTAGTCCAGCCGCCCGTAGGAGCTGGCCCGGTAGAAGTCGGCGACCGCCGGGAAGAACTCGGCGTAACGTTCCTGCGGAGTGCCCTCGGCGGGCACGTCGGGGAAGTCCACGAACAGCGTGACGGCCCGGACGGTGCCGTGGGACCGGGCGAAGCCGGGCGGCGTGCGGGCGGCCTCGGAGACCTGGCGGGTGACGCCCGGCAGCGCGCAAGGGCCCGAGGGCGGTCTCCCGTCGGTTTCCCCCTCGGCGGCCGCCCCGCCGCTCCCCGCGTCACCGGCCCCGGCCCGCGAGGGCGCCGGCGAGGTGAGCGTGAGCGCGGTGAACACCATGACCGCGATGGCCAGGGACTTCATGGCGGGCACCTCCCGGCACCTCCGGCGCGCGGCCTGCCGTCTCCGGCCGCTCTCTGTGATCACCCTGTGCCGGTCCGCGCCCGTACGCCCCCCGGCCGGGGCAGATGGGGGGCCCACCCGTGTGTGGCGCAGGTCACGGACCCGGCAGGAAATAACCGGGGACGCCATCCCCGTTTAACCGGACGTCCGCGTGAAGCGGGGAATCACTCCCCGCTTCGGGTCGGGCACTCAGTGACAGAGGCGCAGGCAGCGGCCCGCGCATGATCCGCATCGGAAGGAGCGCCGACCGTGGCCACCCCCCAGCCCCGCCTCCGCGCCGACGCCCTGCGCAACCGGGAGCGCATCATCGCCGCCGCCCGGGAAGCGCTCGTCGAGCACGGGGCCGAGACCTCCCTCGATGAAATCGCTCGACGCGCCGGGGTCGGCAATGCCACGCTGTACCGGCACTTCGCGGATCGCTCCGAGCTGATCCATCACGTCACCCTCTCCGTCATGGACCGCCTCGTGGACCAGGCCGAGAGAGCACGAGCAGAGGAATCCGATGCTTTTCACGCGCTGAGGCGCTTCGTCCACGCCGCCGCTGACGAGCGGATCGGGGCCTTGTGCACGATGCTGGCCGACGGTGTCGACCCCAACCACCCCGACCACGTGGCGGCGCGGGAGCGCACCGACGGTGAGATCGAGCAACTGATGGCCGCGGCCCGCGCCTCCGGTCAGCTGCGCGACGACATCGCCGTCGGTGACCTGATGATCGCCATCGCCCAGCTGACCAGGCCCCTCCCGGGCAACGGCTGTTCGGCCTTCGATCAGTTCATGCACCGGCACCTGCAGTTGTTCCTCGACGGGCTGATGACCCCGGCCCGCTCCGAACTTCCCGGCTCCGCGGCCACCTTGGAGGGACTGCGCCGCGAACAGTGCTCCGGGTGACCCCACAGACTTCGTCCCACACGCCCCACAACGCCCCGCTGAGGTAGGCAACCCATGCCAGAAATCACCACTCCGGACCCCAAGCGCTGGAAAGCGCTGATATTCATCGCGCTGGCCCAGCTGATGGTCGTCCTCGACGCGACCATCGTGAACATCGCCCTGCCCTCCGCCCAGGCCGACCTCGGCATCTCGGACGGCAACCGGCAATGGGTCATCACCGCCTACGCTCTCGCCTTCGGTGGCCTGCTGCTCTTCGGCGGCCGACTGGCCGACCTGTGGGGCCGCAAGAAGACCTTCGTCATCGGCCTGATCGGCTTCGCGGCCGCCTCCGCCCTCGGCGGCGCCGCCGTCAACCTGGGAATGCTGCTGGGCGCCCGTGCGCTGCAGGGCGTCTTCGGCGCGCTGCTCGCCCCGGCCGCGCTGTCGCTGCTGTCGGTGATGTTCACCGAATCCAAGGAGCGCGCCAAGGCGTTCGGCGTCTTCGGTGCCATCGCCGGTGCCGGTGGCGGTGTCGGTCTCATCCTCGGCGGCGTGTTCACCGAGTACATGAACTGGCGCTGGACGTTCTTCATCAACATCCCCTTCGCCGTCGTCGCCGCGTTCGGCGCGATCGCCGTGATCCACGAGCCCGCCGAGAGCCGCAACCCCGCCAAGCTCGACATCCCCGGCGTCATCCTGTCCACCCTCGGACTGGTCGCCCTGGTCTACGGCTTCACCCGCGCCGAGTCCGAGGGCTGGACCGCGGGCAGCACCATCGGCATGTTCGTCGCCGCGGTCGTCCTCCTGGGCGCCTTCGCGTTCGTCGAGTCCCGGGTGAAGGCCCCGCTGCTGCCGCTGCGCGTCCTCACCGAGCGCAACCGCAGCGGTGTCTACCTGTCCCTGGGTCTCGCCGCCATCGCGATGTTCGGTCTGTTCCTCTTCCTCACCTACTACCTCCAGGTGGTCAAGGGGTACAAGCCGGTCACCACGGGCCTGGCCTTCCTGCCGATGATCGCCACGATGATCGCCGGTTCGACGCAGATCGGCGCCCGGCTGATGACCCGGGTGGCGCCGCGCTGGCTGATGGGCCCGGGCTTCCTGCTCGCCGCCGTCGGCATGCTGGTGCTCACCCAGATCGACCTGGACACCTCGTACGTCGCCGTGATCCTGCCCGGTCTGCTGCTGATGGGTCTCGGCATGGGTACGGCCTTCATGCCGGCCATGAGCCTGGCCACGCACGGCATCCAGGCGCGCGACGCCGGTGTCGCCTCCGCGATGGTCAACACCTCGCAGCAGGTCGGCGGCGCGATCGGCACCGCGCTGCTCAACACCATCGCCGCCAGCGCCACCACCGCCTACGCCACGTCGCACATGGCCGGCGCCACGTCGAAGCAGCAGCTCGTGCTCCAGTCGATGGTGCACGGCTACTCCACCGCCATCTGGTGGGCGGTCGGGATCCTCGTCCTGTCCGCGGTGATCGCTTTCTTCGCCATCAACACCGGTCACCAGGGCGGCTCCGCGGCCGCCGGTGACGATGAGAACGCCGCGGAAGCGATCCCGGTCCTGGTGCACTGACCCCGGTCGGTCACCTGCCGCATGTGCGAGGCCCCCGCCGTCCAGGCGGGGGCCTCGCATGTTTCCTGCCGTCCGGCTCAGCTCTTTCGTCCTCCGGCTCAGCGCAGCCAGGGGAGGTCGGCGCCCGCGGGCGGCTGGAGGCCGTTCGCGATGGTCCGGCAGATTTCACCGAACTGGGTGACCTGTTCGGGGGTGAGGCGGTCGAAAATGGCACCCCGTACGGCGGACACATGGCCGGGGGCGGACTTCCGCAGCGTGTCGAAGCCGTCGTCCGTAAGGATGGCCAGCTGGCCGCGCTTGTCGGACGGACACTCCTCGCGCCGGACCCAGCCGTACTTCTCCAGGCGGGCGACCGCGTGTGACAGGCGGGAGCGGGTGATCTTCGCGTCCTGGGCGAGCTCGGTCATCCGCAGCCTGCGGCGGGGCGCCTCGGAGAGGGTCACGAGCAGCCCGTAGTAGACGTGCGGCATTCCGGCGTCGCGCTGGAGCTGGCGGTCGAGATGGTCCTCCAGGAGTGTCCTGGCGTGCAGATAGGCCCGCCAGGTGTTCTGCTCCTCCTCGCTGAGCCAGCGCGTCCCGCCGTCCGGCTGCTCGCCGTCCTGGTGGTCCCCGCCCGGGTGCTGCGCGTCCCCTACAGGTCGTTTGGTCATGACATCCACTGTTTCACCCGCCGGCTTCCTCTTGGTGCCTAATTCTTGAAGCTTAAATAAGTCGGGGCTAAGCTGGAGCTTAGAGCTTGAGGGTTCAAGTACTGGTCAGGGACAGCAGACAGAGAGCCTGGAGGGCCCCATGCCGGCCACCGCACCTCCCACCGGCGGACGTATGCCCGCCCTTTACCTCTCCCATGGCGCTCCGCCCCTCGCCGACGACGAGCTTTGGACCGGCCAGCTCGCGGCCTGGGCCGCCGGGCTGCCGCTGCCCACCGCGATACTCATCGTCTCCGCTCACTGGGAGGAGGCTCCGCTCGCGCTCGGCGCGACGGAAACCGTTCCGCTGGTCCACGACTTCCGGGGCTTCCCCGCGCGCTACTACAGCGTCCGCTACGACGCCCCCGGCGCCCCCGAACTCGCCGAGCGGGTGCGCAGGACGCTGCGCGGCCCCGGCACGCCCGTGCGGGACATGCCGGACCGGGGGCTGGACCACGGAGCGTACGTTCCCCTCGTCGAGATGTTCCCCGACGCGGACGTCCCCGTGCTCCAGATGTCCCTGCCCACCCTCGACCCGCAGCGGCTGCTGGCCGTCGGACGCAAGCTCGCACCGCTCCGTGACGAGGGAGTGCTGATCATCGGCAGCGGCTTCTTCACCCACAACCTGGCCGCGCTGCGGCACGCGGGGTCGGGGCCGCCCGCATGGTCGGCGGAGTTCGATGCGTGGGGGCGTGAGGCTCTCGAACATCAGGACCTCGACGGTTTGCTGGACTTCGAAAACACGTCTCCTGCCGGTCGGCTGGCCCACCCCAGGACTGAGCACTTCGCACCGCTGTTCGTCACCCTGGGGGCGGCCGAGGACGAGCTGGACAGCCAGCGCAGCGTCATCGACGGCTTCTGGATGGGTCTGGCCAAGCGCTCGGTGCAGTTCGGGTAGTCCGCAACCGGTGCGCCCCGGGGCGGCGCGCATCAGGCGGGGTCGATCAGCTCGCAGCTGACCGCCACCGCGGCCAGTGCCCCGGTCGCGTGGACGGAGCCGGGCGGCGCGGCCGCCAGGACGTCCAGCGCGGTGTCCGTCAGCTTGATCGCGTGTGCGTCACCGTGCGCGGCGGCGCGTTCGAAGGCTTCCCCGGCCGTGCCCGGCACGGCCGGGCGGAGCTCCATGGGGGCGGCGGGCGCGTACGCGGACATCACCGCCGCGCTCGCCGCCCACGCGGCGGTCGCGCTCGCCGCCCACAGCGCGCGGGGGAGGGCGGGCAGGGTGCGCAGCACCGCGTTCGGCGCGGTGGCCGCGTGGACGAGCATGACCGGATTTCCGTGACCGTACTCGGCGTAGCGGCAGGTCGCGGCCCGGACCAGTGCCACCAGGAGGTCGTGGGCCTCCTCGGGGCCGGCGGCCGGGCGCAGCGCGTTCGAGGCGGCCGGCCAACCGGGAGCGGTGGGCAGCTGGGCGAGCCGGTGGAGGACGTCGCCCGACTGGTCGGGTACGGGCGGCAGCGCCGCCAGCGCCTCCGCGGGGCCCAGGGCGCCGGCCGGGGTGACGGGCGCGGGCAGCAACTGGTGACGGGCGGCCCAGTACCCCAGGGCTTGCGCCAGCTCGGCCACCCGCGGCGCGGTCTCACCGTCCGTGAGGAGGGTCCGTACGGCGTGACCGACGCGGATCGCCGGGTGGGTGGCGGAGGCGGCGATGCCGGGCAGCAGGCGGGGCCACCACCGGGCGAGCACGTCGCGCCAGGGCTGTTCGGCGACGAGACGAGCGAAGAAGGCGGTCCAGTCGCCCAGCCGCCGGACGTCGCCGAGGGCCTCCCGCCAGTTCTTCTCGGTGATGCGGGTGGTGGTGCCGGGAAGGTCGTCCAGCCGGGCGCTGTAGCGGTCGACCCAGGGGTGGACCACCGGTGCCTGGCCGTGGCGCGCCAGCGCCTCGACGGCCATGGGGGCATGGTTGCTCAGCCAGCCACCCTTGAGCTCGGGTCCGGTCTTGTGCAGGCGTTCCAGTGCTTCGTCGAGCGTTCCGCTCGCGTTGATGTCGGCCATGGCCTCACGCTAGGGGCAGGTGTAAGGGGCACGGAACGGTCTCCCGACCTACATCGCAGGCCCTTGTCATGTTTGGTCCCGGCCGGATGTTTGACTCCCGGCCGGGACCAAACGCGCGCGGGCGTGCGTGCCCGCAGGATGCCGCTTCAGTGTTCGTGCCAGTGGAAGACGTAGTACGAGGCCAGGCCCATCCCCAGGCCCAACAGCAGCCCGATTTCGACGGCGCGCAGCACCGTGCCGCCGGCGAGGCTGTAGAGGAAGCCCATGCTGCAGCCGAAGAGCGCGCCGAAGGCGGCCGCGCGGACCTCGGCCACCATGCGGTTCCGCTCGCGGAGCAGGACGTACCCGGCGCCCATGGAGACGACGGCGACCGCGAGTCCCATGAGGCAGTACCCGAGCGCGGAGAAACCGTTCTGGCTCGCGAGGTACATGGCGTACAGACCGAGGACGATGCCCCCGGTGAGGGGGACGGCCCAGATCCAGCGGGCCCCTTCGTCACCGCCGGCCCGCGCGCGGCCCCGGTGCGGAAGGTGCGTGCCGCGGGCCACCGGTCCGGGGCCTTCGTGGCCGTGGTGGCGCCCGGGCATGATCGAGTGCGTCGGCATCACGGGGCTCCTCTCACCTCTGCGCCCCCTCATGTCCCACCAGGGCACACCCGCCGCGAGGCCGCGGCAACTCGATCACGGTCCGTCGCGGTGCCGGGCAGGGGTTTGGCAGCGGTGTGACGGAGAACCCGCCCTTCAGGAGCCCTGAGGGCAACCGGAAGCCGATGGAGGTCGTCTTGAGGGATGGGAGAGCGGCCAGGGGCGGACAGCGACGTCCGGCCGAGTGGCTGCCGGGCTCGACCGAGCCCGTCCGGGACGACTGAGGCCCGCAGGGCCTCCTGACACCTTCCGGGGGTCTCCGAGACCCGGCCGGACCCCGCCTGACCTGCACGTCCGCGGGCTTCTCCCGCATGCCTTCCCACGTTGCGGCGGGACAGGGTACTGCATGATCACAAAAAATCAGCGGTCCGATGGGAATTCTGTCCGGATTCCAGTCGTTCTTTCCTTCGGATGGGGTGCTCCGTGGCAAGGTCCGCCTTCACAGGGAGCCCCTTCCGTCCCGCGACCGACTCATCGCAAGGGAGCACGCATGGCAACCCGTGCCGTCGCCCGTCGTCAGTCCGCCTCCACGGGCGCTGAGAGGGCAAGCAGTGTTCGCGCCACAGGCGAGATCGCCGACCGCGACCTGGTCGGCATGTACCTCGACGAGATCGCGCGGACGCCTCTGCTCGACGCCGCCAAGGAGGTCGAGCTGTCCCAGGCCATCGAGGCAGGCGTCTACGCGCAGCAGATCCTCGACGGTGCCGTCGAGACCGAGGGCGGGGCCGTGGGTGAGGGCACCGGCGCGGCCGGCCGTGCGGCACCCTCCCGGGAGGAACTGGAGGCGATAGCCGCCGAGGGCGCCCGCGCCAAGGACGTCTTCATCAAGTCCAACCTGCGTCTCGTGGTCGCCGTCGCCCGCCGCTACCCGCGCAGCGGCCTGCCCCTGCTCGACCTCATCCAGGAGGGCAACGCCGGCCTGGTGCGCGCGGTCGAGAAGTTCGACTACGCCAAGGGCTTCAAGTTCTCCACGTACGCGACGTGGTGGATCCGTCAGGCCATCACCCGGTCCATCGCCGACCAGTCCCGGACGATCCGGCTCCCCGTCCACCTCGTCGAGGAGCTCGGCCGCATCCGGCGCGTCCAGCGCGAGTTCAACCGGGAGAACGGCCGCGACCCCGAGCACGCCGAGATCGCCGCGGAGCTGGGTGCCTCCACGGCACGCGTCAGCGACGTCCTGGACTGGGCCCGCGACCCGGTCAGCCTCAACATGCCCGTGGACGACCAGGGCGAGACCCAGTTCGGCGATCTGCTGGAGGACACCTCCGCCGTGTCGCCCGAGCAGTCCGTGCTCACGCTGCTGCGCAGTGAGGAGCTGGAGGACCTCATAGGCCGCCTCGACCAGCGCACCGCGTCGATCATCAAGGCGCGGTACGGCATCGAGGACGGGCGCGAGCGCACCCTGACCGAGGTCGGCAAGCAGCACGGCCTCACGCGCGAGCGGATTCGTCAGATCGAGAAGCACGCTCTTCTGGAGCTGAAGAAGATGGCGCACGACACTGGGTTCGACGCGGCGGCGTAATAGGGCATAACCTCATAGACCGGGCCCCGGCGCCACCCCCCCCTGCGTCGGGGCCCACCTCTTTCCGGCCCCCGTCCCATGGGGGCCTGGGGGCGGGGGCTCCGGCCCCCAGGTCGCGGCGTGCGCCATGCCTCGGCGACGACCGGCCCCAGTGACACGTTCGGCGGTGCCGCTCCGGCGAGAACCGGTCAGCCGGGCCGGTGCCCCGCCGCCCGGCGGATCCGGGCCCCCAGTTCGTCCAGGTGCGCGATCAGTTCGCCCGGCTCGTGGACCTCGAACTCGCAGTCGACCAGCGCCAGCCGGATCGCCACCCACTCCAGGGAGTCCGCCGTGACGTGGTCGATGCGGCAGGTGTCCTCGTCGAGCGGCTCGGGCGTGCCGAGGGTGCGGGGCAGCCGGGCGGCGACGAAGGCCGCGGGTGCCCGCAGGGTCGCCACGACGCGGTAGGTCGGCTGCAGCCGGGCCAGGGAGCGGGTCATGAACTCGGCGGCGTCCGCCGCGGGCAGCTCGCGCGGGGTGAACCGCGCCCCCGTGGCGAACGGCTCGCTCACTCGGTCGACACGGAACGTGCGCCAGTCGTCCCGGTCGATGTCGTACGCGACGAGATACCAGCGCCGCCCGGTGCTGACCAGGCGGTGCGGTTCCACCAGCCGCTGGGTGCGGGTTCCGTCACCCTTGCGGTAGGCGAACCGCAGCCGCTCGTGACCGGTGGCGGCCGAGGCCATGACGGTCAGCGTCCGCGGGTCGACCGTGGCGCCGTCACCGCCGGTGAGCGGCACGGTGGCCGCCTGGAGGGCGGCGACGCGGTGCCGCAGGCGGGACGGCAGCACCTGCTCCAGCTTGGCGAGGGCCCGTACGGACGCCTCCTCGATGCCGTCGACGGCGTGCCCGGCGCCCGCCCGCAGCCCCACGGCGATGGCGACGGCCTCTTCGTCGTCGAGGACCAGCGGCGGCATCGCGGCCCCGGCGGCCAGCCGGTAGCCGCCGACCGCGCCCATGGTGGCCTGGACGGGGTAGCCCAGGTCACGCAGGCGCTCGATGTCGCGCCGGATGGTGCGCGAGGTGACGCCGAGCCGCTCCGCGAGCTCGCTGCCCGGCCATTCGCGCGGTGTCTGGAGCAGGGAGAGCAGAGTCAGCAGCCGTGCGGGGGTGTCGGTCATATCACCCAGCGTGCCAGCGAAGTGGGACACAAGCTGTCCTACATCCCCTCTAACGTTCCAGTTCGTTCCCGCAAGCCCAGGAAAGGCCAGAACCTGATGTCCTCCGCTTCACCGCCCGTCGACCGCCGGCGCTGGCTGGCGCTCGCCGTCGTGATGACCGCGTCCTTCATGGACCTGGTCGACGTCACGATCGTCAACATCGCGATGCCCAGCATCCAGCGCGACATCGGCGCCTCGTTCAGCGTCCTGCAGTGGCTGAGCGAGGGTTACGCGCTCGCGTTCGCGATCGGTCTGATCACGGGCGGGCGGCTCGGTGACATCTACGGGCGCAAGAAGATGTTCCTCCTGGGCATGGGCGGTTTCACCCTCGCCTCGATGCTGTGCGGCGTGGTGAGCGACCCGCAGCTGCTCGTCGCCGCCCGGGTGCTGCAGGGCCTGATGGCCGCGGTGATGGTGCCCCAGGTGCTCTCGATCATCCACGTCACCTTCCCGGCCCACGAGCGCGGCAAGGTCTTCGGGATGTTCGGTGCGATCGTCGGTCTCGGCGCGGTCTCCGGACCGCTGCTGGGCGCCCTGCTGACGCAGTGGAACCTCTTCGGCCTGGAGTGGCGCCCGATCTTCCTGATCAACCTCCCCGTGGGCATCGCCGGGCTGATCCTCGGCCGGCGCTTCATCATCGAGTCCAAGGCGCCCCAGGCGATGCGGCTGGACCTCGTCGGCGTGGCCCTGGCCAGTGCCGGCCTGCTGATGCTGCTCTTCCCGCTCACACAGGGCCGGGAGCACGACTGGCCGCTGTGGGGCTTCGTGTCGATGGCCGGCGCGGTGCCGGTGCTCGCCGCGTTCGTCGCCTACGAGCGGTACAAGTCCCGCAAGGACGGCTCTCCGCTGGTCGAGCTGTCGCTGTTCCGGGTCAAGAGCTTCGCGGCGGGCATCGGCGTGCAGCTGATCTTCGGTATATCCTCCGGCATCTTCTTCCTCGTCTGGACGCTGTACATGCAGATCGGCCTGGGCTGGTCGGCGCTGCGGGCGGGCCTGACCGGCATCCCCTTCTCGGTGGCCGTCTCCGTGGCCGCGGGCGTGTCCGTGCAGCAGCTGGTGCCCAGGTTCGGGCGGAAGGTGCTCCAGGCCGGGGCGCTGGTCATGGCGGCCGGTGTGCTGACCTACATCTGGGAGGCCGACCGGTACGGCGCGGGCATAGCGTCCTGGCAGATGGCGCTGCCGCTGACCGTGATGGGCCTGGGCATGGGTCTGATCGTCGCCCCCATCACGGACGCCGTCCTCTCCGAGGTGCCGCGTGAGCACGCGGGCTCCGCTTCCGGCCTGATCAACACCACGCAGCAGCTCGGCAACGCGCTCGGGCTGGGCCTGGTGTCCGTGGCCTTCTTCTCTGTCGTGGACGCCGCCGACCCGCGGCGCACGGCGGTCGCGGACATCTTCGCGGACGCCTTCACGCACGCCATGTGGTGGGTCGCGGGCGGCCTGGCGCTGCTCTTCGTCCTGATGTTCCTGCTGCCCAAGCGGCCCCGCAACGAGCAGTCGGCGGCGGGGGAGGCCGAGGCTCCGGCGGACGCGGCGAAGGTGCCGGCCGCGATCGGCTAGCGGTACCGCAGGGACGGGCCCGGGTGGGCGGAAGTGAACACTTCCGCCCACCCGGGCCCGTTTCATGTCTGAGTATGTTTACTTCTCGCTCGTACGGGCGGTAACCTGTCGGCGAAACCACAGATTCGGGCATTGAGCGGATGTAAATCCACATGTACGCACCGGAGCGCCAGCAGGAGATCCTGCGCCTCGCCCGCGAGGGCGGCCGGGTGGACGTCCTCTCCCTCGCCGAGGAGTTCCAGGTCACCGCCGAGACCGTGCGGCGCGACCTGAAGTCCCTCGACCGGGCGGGGCTCGTCCGCCGGGTGCACGGCGGCGCCATCCCCGCCGGACGGCTCGACTTCGAGCCCGACCTCGCCGAGCGCGAGACGACGGCGGCGGACGAGAAGGACGCCATCGCCAGGGCCGCGCTCGCCGAACTGCCCACCGACGGCAGTGTGATCATCGACGCGGGCACCACGGCCGCGCGCCTGGCGGGCCTGCTGCCGCTGGACTCCCACCTCACCGTCGTCACCCACGCCCTGCCGGTCGCCGCGCGCCTCGCCGACCACCCCGGCATCTCCCTGCACCTCGTCGGCGGCCGGGTGCGCCACCGCACGCGGGCCGCCGTCGACGCGTGGGCGCTGCGCGCGTACGGCGAGATCCACGCCGACGTCGCCTTCCTCGCGACCAACGGCTTCTCCCTCGACGGCGGGCTCACCACCCCCGACCTGGCCGAGGCCGCGGTCAAGCGCGCGGCCGCCGCGGCCGCGCGCCGCGTCGTCCTCCTCGCCGACTCGGGCAAGTACGGGCAGCAGCACTTCGCGCGCTTCGGCGACCTCTCCGCGGTCGATCTGCTCATCACCGACACCGGGCTCCCCTCCGACGACGCCCTCGCCATCGAGCGCGCCGGCACGGCGGTGGTCCGCGCGTGATCCTCACCGTCACCCCCAACCCGAGTCTGGACCGCACGTACGAGATCCCGCGGCTGGAGCGCGGCGCCGTCCTGCGCGCCGGGACCGACCGCGTCGACCCCGGCGGCAAGGGCGTCAACGTCTCGCGCGCGGTCTCCGCCGCCGGGCGGCGCACGGTCGCGGTCCTGCCCGTGGGCGGACCGGAGGGCGCCCTGCTCGCCCGGCTGCTCGGCGACCACGGCATCGAGGTCGCGGGCGTGCCCGTCCAGGGCTCGACCCGGGTCAACGTCGCCCTCGCCGAACCGGACGGCACCCTCACCAAGGTGAACGCCCCCGGCCCCGAACTCACCGCCGGCGAAGCCGAGTCCCTGCTCACGACCGTACGGGCACGGTCGGCCGGCGCGGACTGGATCGCCTGCTGCGGCAGTCTGCCGCGCGGGCTCGTCCCCGAGTGGTACGGCCAGGTGGTGGCCCGCGCCCACGACGCCGGGGCCCGCATCGCCCTGGACACCTCCGGCCCGTCGCTCACCGCCGCGCTGCGGACGCGGCCGGACGTCGTCAAGCCCAACGCGGAGGAACTCGCCCGGGCCGTCGGCCGCCCGCTGACCACCGTCGGCCACGCCGCCGAAGCGGCCGCGGAGCTCCGCTCCCTGGGCGCCCGGGCCGTGCTCGCCAGCCTCGGCGCGGACGGGCAGCTGCTCGTCGACGCCTCGGGCACGTACTTCGGCACCGCACGCGTGCGGGCCGTCCGCAGCAACGTCGGCGCCGGCGATGCTTCCCTGGCCGGCTTCCTCACCGCGGGGGGCGCCGGCCCCGCCGCCCTGGCCGCCGCCCTGGCCCACGGTGCCGCCGCCGTCCAACTGCCCGGCAGCGTCATGCCGGCACCCGAAGACCTCGACCCGGCGGCGGTGACGGTCACCACCGACGTGCCGTGGGAGCGCGCGCTCACGGAGCCGGCGCCATGACGCCGCGCTGCGCCGGTGCGCACGGCTTGCCGCCGGTCGTCGTGCGGCGGCCGTACCGGTGGGCCCGCCGGGTGCTCGCCACGGTCCTGGCCCGCGGCGCCGCAGCCCGGCCCCGCCCCCGGCCCGAGGGGCCCTACCTCGACGCCCCCTACGGCCGCCGGACCGGAGGTGCCCGCCGTGCGGGTGCGTGACGGCGTGCGGGTGCTCGACGCCGTGCGGGTACATGGCGGCGTGCGGGTGCATGGCGGCGAGGCAGTGGTCCGGCGCGGCCGGGCCGGTGGCGGACCGGAGCGCGTCCCCGCCCGGCCACCCGCGCCCCGCCGGGCCCCGAGGCCGCCGGGCGGTGCGTGTTCGCCGGGTGGTGCGTGCCTGCGGGGCCGTGCGTGCCCGTCGGGTCGCCGCACGACCGTGCAGAAACCTTTCGGCAGTGGCCGAGCGGCTGCGCGGAAGCCGTTCGAACCTGGCCGAGTGGCCGTGCGGAAACCTTCCGGCAGTGGCCGCGCGATGGTGAAGAAGCCTGGCGCCAGTGCCCGACCGGCCTTGAGCGACGCCCCTCCCGGCCACCGGGACGGCTCCCGCCTCCACCCTGTCCCCCCACCGCCCGCAGGGCGCGACCGCGAGCAAAGGAGCCCGCGATGAGCCGGCTGATCACGGCGGAACTGGTCGACCTCGACCTGACCGCCGACACCAAGGAAGCGGCGGCGAGATCGCTCGCCGCCCGCATGCTGGCCCTCGGCCGCGTCACCGACATCGAGGGCTTCCTCGCCGATGTCGCCGCGCGCGAGGCCCAGATGCCGACCGGGCTCGACGGCGGCATCGGCATTCCCCACTGCCGCAGCGCCCACGTCACCGAGCCGACCCTGGCCTTCGGCCGCTCCACCGCCCGGATCGACTTCGGCGCCCCGGACGGCCCCGCCGACCTGATCTTCCTCATCGCGGCCCCGGCCGGCGCGGACAGCGACCACCTCACGATCCTGTCGAGCCTGGCCCGCCACCTGATGGACCCGGTCTTCACCAGCGCCCTGCGCTCGGCGCAGGACGCGGAGGCCGCCGCGGCCCTGATCCGGGGTGACGCCCCGGCCGCGCCGGCAGCCGCCGACCCGGCCGGGGACGCCGGAGACGGCGGCGATCCCCTGCCGGTGGCCGCCCTGCCTGCCTCGGCCGAAGACGGCGCCGACGACCGTGCCGAAGGCAGCACTGAAGACGAGGACGACGGCGCGTCCGGTCGGCGTGACGGCACCGGACCGGAGACAGCGAGCGCGGCGAGTGCCCCGTTCCGCATCGTGGCCGTCACCTCCTGCCCCACCGGCATCGCGCACACCTATATGGCCGCCGAAGCCCTCCAACAGGCCGCGCGATCCGCCGGGGTTGAGCTCGCCGTCGAGACACAGGGGTCGGCCGGGTTCACCAAGCTGGAGCCCGAGGTCGTCGCCGCGGCGGACGGCGTGATCCTGGCGCACGACGTCGAGGTGCGCGACCGGGACCGCTTCGCGGGCAAGCCCACCGTCGACGTCGGGGTGAAGGCCGGCGTCAACCGGCCCGCCGAACTGATCGCCGAAGTACGGGAGAAAGCGGCGCACAGCCCCGCCACCGCGCCGGCCGCCGCCCCCGCGCCGATGGACGCCGGTGCCGCGGCCGGCGACGGCTTCGCCACCCGGCTGCGGGCCTGGCTGATGACCGGCGTCAGCTACATGGTCCCCTTCGTCGCGGCGGGCGGTCTGCTCATCGCGCTCGCCTTCGCCGTCGGTGGCTACGAGATCAACAAGGCGCCCTCCGTCGCCGAGCACTTCCTGTGGACGGAGTCCGCGAGCTGGGCCGCCCTGCTGTTCCAGACCGGCGGTGCCGCGTTCGCCTTCCTCGTCCCCGTGCTGGCCGGCTACATCGCGTACGGGATGGCCGACCGCCCCGGTCTCGTGCCCGGCTTCGTCGGCGGCTCCATCGCCCTGACCGTCGACGCCGGATTCCTCGGCGGGCTGATCGCCGGTCTGCTGGCGGGTGCGGTCGTCAAGGCCGTCCAGCGGGTGGACGTACCGCCGGTGCTGCGCGGGATCATGCCCGTGGTCGTGATCCCGCTGGTGTCCGCGGCGGTGGTCGGGTTCCTGATGTTCCTGGTCGTCGGCAAGCCGGTCGCCTCGCTGCAGAACGCGCTGACCGACTGGCTCGGCGGTCTCTCCGGCACCAATGCGGTCGTCCTCGGCGTCCTCCTCGGCCTGATGATGTGCTTCGACCTGGGCGGCCCGCTCAACAAAGTGGCCTACGCCTTCGCGGTCGGCGGCCTCGCCCACCCCAACGAGGGCAGCCTCAAGGTGATGGCGGCCGTCATGGCCGCCGGTATGGTTCCGCCGCTGGCGATGGCCCTGGCGACGACCGTCCGCGGGCGGCTGTTCACCCGGACCGAGCGGGAGAACGGCAAGGCGGCGTGGGTGCTGGGCGCGTCCTTCATCACCGAGGGTGCCATCCCCTTCGCGGCGGCCGACCCGCTGCGGGTGATTCCGTCGGCGATGGCGGGCGGTGCGGTCACGGGCGCCCTGTCGATGGCGTTCGGCTGCACCCTGCGCGCGCCGCACGGCGGAATCTTCGTGGTGCCGCTGATCGGCCGCCCCTTCCTGTACCTGCTGGCGATCGCGGCGGGCACGGCGGTCAGCGCGGCCCTGGTCGTCCTCCTCAAGACCGTCCGCGGACCCGCCGCCCGGTCGAAGGCACAGACACCCACCGAGGTCCCCGTCACGGTCTGACCGGACGCCTCCGACGCCCACGCGAAACCAACGCCCGGAGCCCCGGGCCGCCTGCGCTCAGGCGGCCCGGGGCTTCTGCCGTACCGGCTTGTCGGGATTTGACGGGGCCCGGGTCCCCTCCGCATCATTCCACTAACACCTTAGTGAAACGAGGGTGCGAATGATCGCATTCCGGATAGCCCGCCGCAGCGGAGTCGCCACCTATCTGCAACTCGCCGACCAGGTGAGACAAGCCCTGCGGCTGGGCGCACTGCAACCCGGGGACCGGCTCCCCACGGCGAAGGAGGTGGTAGAAGCCACCGCGCTCAACCCCAACACCGTGCTCCGCGCCTACCGGGAGCTCGAACGCGAGGGACTGGTCGAGCCACGGCCGGGCCGGGGCACGTTCGTGACCGCCTCGCTGTCCCGGCCGGCCGCCGCGGCGGGCTCCCCGCTGCGCACCGAGCTCACCGCCTGGGTCGTGCGAGCCCGGACCGCCGGACTGGAACGCGAGGACATCGCGGCGCTCTCCACGGCCGTCCTCGACGAGCAGTTCCCCCGCGCCGCTCCCGCCCCCCGCACACCGCAGCCCCTGGAGGAAGACACGTGACCGACCCGACCGCCTCTACCGCCCTGCGGGCCACGGGGCTCGGCCGGAAGTTCCGGAGCGGCTGGGCGCTGCGCGACTGCGACTTCACCCTGCCCGCGGGCCGGGTCACCGCGCTCGTCGGCCCCAACGGGGCCGGCAAGAGCACGCTGTTCCACCTCGCGACCGGCCTGCTGCGCCCCACCGCCGGTGAGATACGCGTCTTCGGCGCCGACCCCACCACCGGCGCGGCCCGCGACCGCGTGGCCTTCCTCGCCCAGGACAAGCCGCTCTACGCCCGCTTCACCGTCGCCGAGACACTACGGTTCGGACGGAGCCTGAACCGGGACTGGGACCAGGCCGCCGCCGAAGGCATCGTGCGCGCCGGCGGCATCTCCTTCGACGCCCGGGTCGGCACCCTCTCCCCGGGGCAGCGGACCCGCGTCGCCCTCGCCCTCGCCTTCGGGAAGCGCCCCGACCTGCTGCTCCTCGACGAGCCGCTGGCCGACCTCGATCCACTCGTCCGGATCGAGGCCATGGGCCTGGTCATGGCCGAGGTCGCCGACCGCGGTGTCACCGTCGTGCTGTCCTCGCACGTCCTGTCCGAGCTGGAGAGCGTCTGCGACCACGTGCTGCTCCTCCGGCACGGCGGCGTACGGCTTCAGGGCGACACCCAGCAGCTGTGCGACGAGCACCTGCGCCTGACCGGCCGCGCCGAGGACTCCACCGGGGACGGGCTGCCGTCCGGACTGGACCGCGCCCGCGTCGTGGAGTCCCGCGTCACCGGCCGCCAGGCCACCGCACTCGTCCGCAGGTCCGGCAGCGACCCCCTCGCCGGGGCCGGCACCGACCGGTGGATCACCGAAACTCCCTCCCTGGAAGAACTCTTGCTCGCCTACCTGCGCTCCGACGGTCCCACCACCTCCGGCACCACGGAGGCCGCGGCATGAAGGGCACCCTCTGGACGGCCTGGCGCCAGCAGCGCGCCCTGATCCTGGCCGGCACCGCGATCGTCCTCGCCTGCGCGGTCTGGGCCGCGTTCCGGCGTGCGGACATGACGGCGTTCCTCAGCGACCACCACCTCCAGCTCTGCAAGGGCTGGGACTCCGATGCCTGTCCGGGAACCGACCCGGAACTCCTCCAGCGCGTGCTGGACGACAACAACGGCGCCCTCAGAGCGCTCGGTACCCTCAGCGCCGCCCTCCCGGTCCTCATCGGCGTCTTCTGGGGCGCGCCGATGCTCGGCCGCGAGCTGGAGAGCGGCACCTGGAAGCTCGCGCTCACCCAAGGCGTCAGCGTCCGCCGGTGGTTCATCGCCCGCTTCGCGCTGGCCACCGTGTGCGCGATCGTCGGGTCGGCCGTCCTGGCCGCGCTCGTCGCCTGGTGGTGGGAGCCGGTCTCCAACACGCTCGACGGCCTGTACTGGCACGACGGCTACCTCTTCAACGCCACCGGCCCGGCAGCCGTGGCCTGCGCCTTCTTCGGCCTCGCCGCGGGTACGGCCGCCGGCCTCCTGATCCGCCGGACACTGCCCGCCATGGGCGCGGTGCTCGCCTTCGTCGTGGGTGTGCGGATCCTGCTCAACACCTTCCGCTCCGACTGGATCGCGCCCACGGTCCGCGTCAGCCAGGGCGCCGCACCGCGGCCGGACGTCGGCAGCGCCTGGTCCACCGGGGAGTTCGGCTTCATCGACGCCGCGGGGCGGCAGCACGCGATCGCCGACGCCTGCCCGTGGGGAATGGGCCTGCCGGACCTGCCGACGTGCATGGCCCAGAAGGGCTACGTCGCCCGCTATCACAAGGTCTATCCCAGCGGTGACTTCTGGACCTTCCAGTGGATCGAGACCGCCGTCTTCCTCGGCCTGGCAGCCGTGCTGATCGCGCTGATCTGCGCGGTGCTCCGGCGCCGCGTCATCTGATCCGCCGTCCCGGCACCTCACCCCTCCCACACGTCCGAGAGCCCTGCCTGCATCCCCCGAGAGCTCCCCCTTCTTCCTCACGACGTTTCTTACGACTCACACGACGGAGGACCCCGTGTCGTCGCCCAAAGCCATGCTCAAAAACCGCAGCAACCTCAGCCACAAGGTCCGTTACGCGGTCACCAACCCGGCCCGTATCGCGCCCTACCTCAAGCGCACCGCCCGCGACAGCTGGCTGCGGCTGAAGCACCCCGACCACGTCGACTACTACCGCGCGGTCATGGCCTCCGACACCGCCCGCAACCCCGAGGCCGCCGTCGGCAGCCGCAGCCACGACCGCTGGCTCGCCCTCGGCCGGATGCAGTTCGAGTACCTCACCGAGCACGGCCTCGCCCCGAACCACCGCATGCTCGACATCGGCTGCGGCAACCTCCGGGCCGGCTGGCGGTTCATCGAACACCTGGACGCCGGCAACTACTACGGCATCGACATCTCGCCCGACATCCTCATATCGGCCAAGCAGACCCTGACGACCTACGGCCTTCAGGACAAGCTGCCCCACCTCACCATCACCCAGAACCTCACCCTCGACTTCCTGCCCGACGGCCACTTCGACGTGGTGCACGCGCACAGCGTCTTCTCGCACTCGCCGATCGAGGTCATCGACGAATGCCTGGCCCACGTCGGCCGGGTGCTCGCCCCGGGCGGCTTCTTCGACTTCACGTTCGACCGC
Source organism: Streptomyces sp. NPDC046215 (assembly GCF_040646215.1). Taxonomy (NCBI): domain Bacteria; kingdom Bacillati; phylum Actinomycetota; class Actinomycetes; order Kitasatosporales; family Streptomycetaceae; genus Streptomyces; species Streptomyces sp. NPDC046215. The sequence continues at coordinate 36,876 of NZ_JBEYZW010000016.1, forward strand.
ACGGAAGGCGCGGAGCACCAGGTGCTCCGCGAGGACTTCTACTACCGCACCGGGACCCTGATCGCCCTCGCCGAGAAGCACGGACTGCGTGCCCGTTTCATGGAGGACTGGGAGCGGCGGCCGCACGGCCAGTCGAAGATCCGGGTGACCGCCGGAGAGTGAGACGCTCACCGAGTGAGCGATGAGACTCCCCCCTCGCACGACGAGGCCCACGCCGGCGGCCTGAGCACCCGGCTGAACTGGCTGCGGGCCGCCGTACTCGGCGCCAACGACGGCATCGTCTCCACCGCCGGCCTGGTCGTGGGCGTCGCCGGGGCCACCGACGCGCGCGGCACGCTGCTGACCGCCGGGCTCGCGGGGCTGCTCGCCGGGTCGATGTCGATGGCGGCGGGGGAGTACGTGTCGGTGAGCACCCAGCGCGACTCAGAACAGGCGGCACTGGCCCTGGAACGCAGGGAGCTGACCGCAGCCCCGCAGGCCGAACTTGCCGAACTCACCGGTCTCCTGGAGGGCAAGGGCATCGCCCCCGACCTGGCGAGGGATGTCGCCGAGCAGCTCACCGACCACGACGCCCTCCGCGCCCACGCAGAGGTCGAACTCGGCATCGACCCCGACGCGCTCACCAACCCCTGGCACGCGGCCGGAGCCAGCTTCCTCGCCTTCACGGCCGGCGCGCTCCTCCCCCTCCTGGCCATCGTCCTGCCGCCCGAGCCCCTGCGGCTGCCCGTCACCGTCGTGGCCGTCCTCGCGGCCCTCGTGCTGTGCGGGTGGGGGAGCGCCCGGCTGGGCGAGGCCCCCGCCGGACGGGCGATACTGCGCAACGCCGGCGGCGGAGCGCTCGCCATGGCGGTCACCCACCTGGCCGGCGTCCTCCTCGGGGCGGCCGGCGTCTGAGCCGCGCCGGGACGGGTCCCGGCGCGCCGCCTAGGCGGAAGGGCCGCCGTACAGCTCCCGGTAGGAGGGGAAGACGCCGCCCGGGCCGTCCACGCTCTCCGCCGCGCGCACGGCCTTGACGACCGACCGCGTCAGGACATCCGCCCCGGCCGCCAGGATCTCGTTGAGGGCCCCGGCCGCCAGCAGTTCCGCGTCCCCGAAGAGATCCTCGGCGACCAGCGGGCGGTCGCCCGTGGCCAGCGCGAAGACGGTGTCCCCGTCGTTCAGCAGGTGGACGGGCCGCACGGCACGGGCCAGACCGTCGTGGGCCGTGCCGGCGAGCTTCTGCGCCTGCGCGCGGGTCAGCTCCGCGTCCGTGGCGACGATCGCGAGCGTGGTGTTCAGCGGCGGCCGCACGGACGCGGCCGAACGCTGCCCGGACTCCTGCCGGGCCGCGGCCAGCGCCGCGAGGGCCGCCGTGTGGCGCTCCCGGTCCGGGAGCACGACGACACCGTCGGCCAGCTCTCCGTACAGCGCTCCCGTCGACGGCTCCACGACCGAGCCCGCCGCGTTGACGACCGTCAGGGCCGCGACGGTCGTCCCCGAGGGCAGGACGACGCTCGCCGTACCCACACCACCCTTGAGACCACCGGCCACCGCGCCCGTGCCGGCGCCGACGTTGCCCTGGGCGACCGGAGCCCCTGCCTCCGTATTGGCCGCGGCCTCGGCCGCCGCCCGGCCGAGAGCGGCGTCGGGACGCGCTCGCCAGTCACCGCCCCGGCCGAGGTCGAAGAGCGCGGCCGCCGGGACGACGGGCACGACCTGGGCCGGGTCCGGGCCCACCCGGAAGCCGCGCCCCGCCTCCTCCAGCCAGGCCGTCACCCCGGAAGCGGCGTCGAGACCGAAGGCGCTGCCACCGGAGAGGACGACCGCCTCGACGCGCTGCACGAGGTTGCGGGGGTCGAGGGCGTCGGTCTCCCGGGTCCCCGGCCCGCCGCCCCGTACGTCCACGGCGGCCACCGCGCCGCCTTCGCCGGTGAGCACCACGGTGGTGCCGGTCAGGGCGCCGTCACCGGTGCGCTGGGCGTGCCCGACCCGCAGCCCGGAGACGTCGGTGAGCGCGTCAAGAGGCCCGGTGCGGGGGGAGTTGCTCGATGCGGTGCGCGCGTCAGTCATGGCGTCATGGGTATCACGCGCCGCCGGCTCCTTCCCCGACGCCCTCGGTGCCTGCGGCGGCCCTTGCGCCCTGTCGGCCGGCGGGAGGCCCTACCGACAGGGCGACGCCCACCGCCACCGTGGCCGCGGCCACCAGCCCGGTCAGCAGCACCGCCGCCCGCCCCGCGAACGTGCAGGCCAGGACGAGCACCGCCGAGACGGGCAGAACCAACTGCTGGGCCAGGGTCCTCTTGTGGTGCCGCGAGTGGATTGCCCATACCGAGAACATGAACAGCGCGGTGGGGACGGTGACCGCGCTCGCCGCGGCGAAGGCGGAGATGTGTGCCTTGCCGATGGTCTCCTCGATCGCCACCTCGATCCCGGCCCCCACCGCGGCCGCCGACCCGAAGACGAAGTAGTGACCGTAACCCCAGAGGAACGCCTGCCGGTTGGAGACCAGGTGCAGATGGATGGGGACGGCGAAGTAGATCCAGTAGGCGGCGAAGATGATCAACAGGCCGCCACCCGCGATCGGCAGCAGGGTGCCCAGCGCCTCGTCCTCGTCCAGCGCCGACTGGACGGCCGTCGTGGCCGCGAGGACGGTCTCGCCGAGCATGATGATCGTGAACAGCCCGTACCGCTCCGCGATGTGGTGCGGATGCCAGCCCGTCGTGTACCGGTGCTCGGCGAACGCGGGGACCGCCATCTCGACGATCGCCATCCCCAGGAACAGCCAGGGCCTCGCGTGGAGAGGCAGGAACAGCAGCCCCAGCCAGCCGACCTGGCAGAGGCTCACGCCGGCGGCGTACCGCAGTGCCGCGCGCCGTTCCTCGCCCGTCGAGGAGTGCGCGGCCCGCAGCCACTGCGTCACCAGCGCCAGCCGCATCACCAGATAGCCGAGCCAGACCACCGCGAAGTTGCCGTCGTCGGCGGCACGGGGCACGCCCGCCGCCAGGATCAGCACACCCGCCATCTGCACCAGCGTCACCACGCGGTACGGCACGTCGTCCGTGTCGTACGCCGAGGAGAACCAGCTGAAGTTGACCCAGGCCCACCAGATGGCGAAGAACGTCATCAGATAGCCGGGGATGCCGCTCTCCGGGTGTCCCTCGGCGAGGGCGTGCACCAGCTGGCGGCCCGCCTGTGCCACCGCCACCACGAAGCACAGGTCGAAGAACAGCTCCAGCGGTGTCGCGGCGCGGTGCTTCTCGCCCCGGCCGCGCGCGGTCATCCGGCGCAGCACGCCTGCACGGGCGCGGGGTGCGTCCTCGCTCATAGGGCGATTCTCGCCGCGTACGCCGCCCGCCGCGCGCGGAGACTGTGCGCGGGAGGCAGAGCGAGGACGGGCAGGAGCGGCGGTGCAGGGAGGACAGGGAGGACAGGAAGTGCGCGAAGGAGGGGAGGGAGGGGAGAGGGCCGGCCCCGTACCCTGGGAGCATGAGCACTGCCCCCGATTCCGCCCCCGAGCCCGCCGTCGAGCCCGCGCCCCGGCCGCGCAACGCCGCCGCGCTGATCTTCGACGATCCGCTGTCGCAGCAGTCCTCGGACGACACGGACCGCGGCTGGGGCGACCGGCCGTCCGGCGGCGGGAGCGCCGCGGACCTGGCCCGTTTCCTGGACGAGAAGCCGCCCCACCACATCTGAGCCCGGCGCCGCAGCCGGGCCCACCACCGCTCGGCCGCTACCGCTGGGCCGGTACGGACTCCGCGTCCGGGCCCCGGCGCTGCTCGACCAGCGCGTCCCTGATCTGCTCCAGCAGTTCGAGCTCGGTGGCCTTGGCCGGGCCGGTCTCCGCCGGGGTCCGGGCGGCCTGGCGCTCCTGCAGTCGCTTCATCGGCAGCAGCATCAGGAAGTAGACCACCGCCGCGGTGATCACGAAGGTGAGGACGGCGCTGAGCACCGAGCCCCACTGGATGTAGACGCCCTTCGTCACCTCGCCCGCAGCGTTCCGCGCACAGGGGCCCTTGATGCAGGACGCGTAGTGGTCCAGGTCCTTGGTGCCGAAGGCGCCGACGACCGGGTTGATCACACCCTTGACCACCGAGTTCACGATGTTGGTGAACGCAGCGCCGATGACAACGGCGACCGCGAGGTCTATCACGTTGCCCCGCATCAGGAACGCCTTGAAGCCTCCAAGGACGCCTGTCTTCTTCTCGCTCACCGAACAGCCTCTCTCTGTACGCACATGAAACGGATTGGCCGGATTCACGGCCTCTGAGAGAGTTTGGCAGCTCTCGGAGGAGTGAGGCGAACGTGACGAGGGAGCGAGTGGCGTGAGAAGGGAAACGCGGGAGGGAGAGGGACATGGCGATCACCGCCCGGTGTGAGGAGCGCGGACCGAACCGAACCCACCCCACGATTCCGGCATTCGCCGGATCCTGCTGAGCCCTGTGGACAACCTCCGGGTTGTGGATAACCCGGTCACCCTGCGGCGGTCGCCGTCCTGGTCCCGTCCCGGCCCCGTCCTCGCCTGTCGACGCTCCCGGCCTCCGGTCTCCGGCCGCGGGATCGGCCTCGCTCCGGAGACCCGCCTGCCCTGCCTGTCTCCCGCCTGCCCCAGCCGGCCCTGCCCCGAGGTGTCGGCGGGCCGCCAGGGCCCGCCCCAGGCCCGCCCACCCGGCCTCAAGGCACCCCCGCCGCCCAGGTCGCGAGGGCCCCGGCAGATCCGTCCCGAATCCCCGGCAGGCCGCCACGGCCCACCGCCCACCGGGTCCCGCCCCGCCCGCCAGGACCAGGCCCCCCGGCATTCCGCCAGGGCCTGCTGACCCACCGGCCCCGCCCGCCGGTCCCGTCCATCGGCCCAAATGCCCTGTCCGGACCCGGCGCACCCATCCCCCCAGGTCCCAGCAGCCCCTCACGACCCACCTGGCCCACCGCCCGCGCGCAGCCTCGCCGCCCGCCCGGCAAGGGCCTACGGCAGACGGCCCACCGCCCGCGCGCAACCGCACCGCCCGCCCGGTAAGGGCCTACGGCAGCTCGATCCCCAAGTTCACCCCATCGTGCACCCGCGCGCACAGACAGCTCCGCTCGTCGTTCTCCGGCAGGGCGCAGACCGCCGCGAAGAGCACCTCGCGCAGCCGCCCCACGTTCTCGCCGAAGACCCGCATCACCTCTTCGTGGGAGACGCCCTCGCCCGTCTCGGCCCCCGCGTCCAGGTCCGTGACCAGCGCCATCGACGTGTAACAGAGCTCCAGCTCACGGGCGAGCACGGCCTCGGGGTGCCCGGTCATGCCGACCACCGACCAGCCCTGTGCCGCGTGCCACCGGGACTCGGCCCGCGTGGAGAACCGCGGGCCCTCCACGACCACCATCGTCCCGCCGTCGACCACCGGCCCCCACCCGTGCCCGCGGGCCACGGCGACCGTCACCGCGCGCCCGGTGGGGCAGTAGGGGTCGGCGAAGGTCGGGTGGACGACGTTCGGGACCGTCCCGTCGGGGAGGGGCTCGCCGTCGAAAAAGGTCTGGGTGCGCGCCTTCGTGCGGTCCACCAGCTGGTCCGGGACGACCAGCGTCCCCGGCCCGAACTGCGGGTGCAGCCCGCCCACCGCGCACGGCCCCAGCACCTGCCGTACGCCGACCGACCGCAGGGCCCACAGGTTCGCCCGGTAGTTGATGCGGTGCGGCGGCAGGTGGTGGCGGCGCCCGTGCCGGGGCACGAAGGCGACCTTGCGCCCGGCCAGCTCACCGAGGAAGAGCGAGTCGCTGGGCGGCCCGTAGGGAGTCTTCACCGTGACCTCGGTCACGTCTTCCAGGAAGGAGTAGAACCCCGACCCGCCGATCACGCCTATGTCCGCACGCTGGGTGCCCAAGTCGACCATGAAACACACCCTAGCGGCGGGCCCGCGCACGACAGAGCCCGCTGTTTCCGGAGGGAAACAGCGGGCTCGAAGCGCTGGAGTGACGCGTGCGCCAGGTTTCAGGCCGCCGAAGAGGTGCTGCTCGACGTGCTCGACGCGGTCGAGGAGGAACTCGACGCGGACGTCGAGGAAGCCGACGACGAGCCGGCGTCCGAACCGCTCTTCGCGGCCGAGGCCGTGGCCGGTGCGGCGGGCTTCGCGGGGCTGCTGCTGGACGACGAGCCGCGGCTGTCGTTCCGGTAGAACCCGGAGCCCTTGAAGACGATGCCGACCGCAGAGAACACCTTCTTGAGGCGTCCGTCGCAGCTCGGGCACACGGTCAAGGCGTCATCGGTGAATTTCTGCACCGCCTCGAGGCCCTCGCCGCACGCGGTGCACTGGTACTGGTAAGTCGGCACTTGCTCCTCCTGGCACTCTCACTCGTTGAGTGCTAACGACGGTCCATAGTGCAGTATTCCGGCGCGTCAGTCCACCGAAACGGGCTCGCGGTGACCCACCCCACGTGCGGCGATCCGCGATTCACCCTGGGGCGTGAGTGCCTTGCGCAGGGTGAGAAGGACCACCATGGCCAGGGCGGTACCGACCAGCGGCACCACGAAACCGGCACTGGCCGAGTGCCCGTCGATCAGCTTGCCGCCGAGGCTGGCACCGGCTGCCTGGCCGAGGCCCACCGCGCCCGTCAGCCAGGTGAACGCCTCCGTGCGGGAGGACGCGGGCACCAGCGACTCCACCAGCGTGTAGCCGGTGATCAGGGCCGGGGCGATGCACAGACCGACGAGCAGACCGAGCGCGCCGAGCACCGGCAGCGCGTCCGCCGCCCACAGCGGGGTGGTGGCCAGGGCCAGCAGCGGGTAGGCGATCAGCAGCCGGCGCTGCGGGCTGACGCGCCAGGCGATGGCACCGCAGACGAGGCCGGCGATCATGTTTCCGGCCGCGAAGGTGCCGTACAGCAGACCGTTGAGGCCCGGCTCGCCGATCTCCTGGGTGAAGGCGGTCATCGAGACCTGCATCCCGCCGAAGACGGAGCCGATGCCGAGGAAGGCGATCGCCAGGACCCGGACGCCGGGGACGGACAGCGCCGAGGCGCTCTTCTCGCCGCCGCCGGAGACCGACCGGCTCGGCTGCGGCTGCGTGCGCCGCTGGGAGGCGAACAGCAGACCGCCGACGACGGTGAGCACCGCCTCGGTGACCAGACCGGCGGCCGGGTGGACGCCGGTGCACAGCGCCGTGGCCAGCACCGGGCCGATCACGAACGTGAACTCGTCAGTGACCGACTCGAACGCCGCCGCGGTCGGCATCAGCGGCGAGCCCTCGAGCTTCGCCGCCCAGCGGGCCCGCACCATCGGGCCGATCTGCGGCGTCGACGCACCGGCGGGCACGGCCGCGGCGAACAGGGCCCACAGAGGGGCGTCCGCCAGCGCCAGGGTGATCAGCAGGGAGATGGCCGCGGCGTGGATGACCACGCCGGGCAGCAGGACCTTGCCCTGTCCGAAGCGGTCCGCGAGCTTGCCGCTCTGCGGCGCGAAGAGCGCCATGGCGACACCGGCGGTCGCCGAGACGGCGCCGGCGATGCCGTACGAGTCGGTGGTGTGCTCGACCAGCAGCAGGATGCCGATGGTCAGCATCGCGAACGGCTGCCGGGCCAGAAAGCCGGGGAGCAGGAACGTCCAAGCGCCCTTGGTGCGCAGCAACTGTCCGTATCCGGGGCGTGCCCCGCTACGGTCGTTGACCGTGGATGCCACGGTCCGGGCCTTTCCGCCGCCTGGTAGCGCACTCCAGACGGGGAAATACCGCACGGAAGCACGCCGAGAGCTGTCCTCTCGCGCAGGACCGTGGTAGATGCCGTGCCGGCCGCCTTGTGTCGCGCGACCGCGGCCGCCGTGCGGTCGCGCCAGCCCTGCATCAGGCAGAGTTGGTTCGGTTTGCCGGCCCTCGGTGTTGAGGACCGGTGATGAAGAGATGCGAAATAACGAGGTTACTTCCTCTTTATCGTACCCGGAGTCCCCAGCCAGCCCGCAAGCTTTCCTCCCTCACCGACCGCGCGCAGCCGCTTCTCCGTCGCGTCCCGCACCGGGTCGGTGGCCACCACCAGCAGCTCGTCGGCGACGCGCAGCACGGTCGTCGGCGCCGGGACGAAGCTCTTGCCGTCCCGGACCACGAGCGTGACCGCGGCCCCCGGAGGCAGCCGCAGCTCGCCGACCTCCACACCGTGCATCCGTGAGCCCTCCGGGATCCCGACGGACAGCAGGTGCCCGCGCAGCCGCTCCAGGGGAGCGGACTCGATGCCGAGATCCTCGGGCTCGTTGTCGCCCAGCCGCAGGTGGCGGGCCAGCCAGGGCAGGGTCGGGCCCTGCACCAGGGTGTAGACGATCACCAGGACGAAGACGATGTTGAAGATCGTGCGGCTGTGCTCCACGTCGGCCACCATGGGGATGGTGGCCAGCACAATCGGTACCGCGCCGCGCAGCCCGGCCCAGGACAGCAGGGTCTTCTCCTGCCACGAGGTGCGGAAGGGCGCCAGGCTCAGGAACACCGACAGCGGCCGCGCCACCATGGTCAGCACCAGTCCGACGACGAGCGCGGGGACGATGTCGTCGCCCAGCTCGTGCGGGGTGACCAGCAGGCCGAGCAGGACGAACATGCCGATCTGCGCGATCCAGCCGAGCCCCTCGGCGAAGCCGCGGGTGGCCGGCCAGTGCGGCAGCTTGGCGTTGCCGAGGATCAGTGCGGCGAGGTAGACGGCCAGGAAGCCGGAACCGTGTGCGAGGGCGCCGCCCGCGTAGGCGGCCGTCGCGATGGCCATGACGGCGATCGGGTAGAGGCCGGAGGCGGGCAGGGCGACGTGGCGCATCCCGTAGGCGCCGAGCATGCCGATCGCGAGGCCGACAGCGGCGCCGATCGCCAGCTCCAGGGCGATCTTCCCGACGAGTACGTACCAGTGGTCGACCGGCCCTGCCGCCGAGAAGGCGACGACGAGGATGACGACGGGGGCGTCGTTGAAGCCGGATTCGGCCTCCAGGACACCCGTCAGCCGGGACGGCAGAGGAACGTTTCGCAGGACGGAGAAGACGGCGGCCGCGTCCGTGGAGGACACCACGGCGCCGATGATCAGGGCCTGGCGCCACTCGACGCCGGCCAGATAGTGGGCCGCGGTGGCCGTGACGCCGACGCTGAGCGCGACGCCGAGGGTGGACAGGACGGCGGCCGAGGGCAGCGCCGGTTTGATCTCGTGCCACTTCGTGCCGAGACCGCCCTCCGCCAGGATGATCACCAGGGCGGCATAGCCGATCACCTGGGTCAGGCCGACGTCGTCGAAGGAGATCCCGATGCCGTCCTGGCCGATGGCGACGCCGATGCCCAGATAAATGAGCAGGCTGGGGAGCCCGCTGCGCGAAGAGATCCGTACCGCCGCCACGGCGACGAGCAGGACGACAGAGCTGATCAGCAGGAGTTCGTTGAGTTGGTGGACAGTCAGGGGCCGGTCCCTTCAGGCGTCTTTCCTCGGGTATCGGCCGAAACGTTCCTTCGGCCGACCGGAACTTCATTTCCTCACCTAATATTTTACGGGTTCTTGACGCGTGATAGCGGCCACAGCGATTGATGTCACTGTGCCGGTCGGACTCCGCGTCCGGGTGCCCGGAGCCCTGCGCCTATGGTTGCTTCAGCACCTCCAGGACCACCCTGCCCCTCTAAGGACAGCGATGCCCGCCAACAAGACCGGCCCTTCCGGCAAAAAGAAGACCGGTAAGAAGAAAGGCCGACGCGCCCGGCTGCTCGTGCTCACCCTCGTGCTGCTGCTCGTGGCGGGTGTCGGCTACGGCGCGTACTGGAGCGTCAGTACCGTCCGCGCCTCCTTCCCGGAGACCAGCGGCACCCTTCAGCTGAAGGGTCTGTCCGGCGAGGTCAGGGTCGCGCGCGACGGCAACGGCATTCCGCAGGTCTACGCGGACACCCCCGAGGACCTCTTCCGCGCCCAGGGCTTCGTCCAGGCGCAGGACCGGTTCTGGGAGATGGACGTCCGCCGGCACCTCACGGCGGGCCGCCTCTCCGAGATGTTCGGGGCCAGCCAGGTCGAGACGGACGCTTTCGTCCGCACCATGGGCTGGCGGAAGGTCGCGCAGGAGGAGTACGACTCCAAGCTGTCGGCGACCACCAAGAAGCAGCTCCAGGCGTACTCCGACGGAGTCAACGCCTACCTCAAGGACCACCAGGGCAAGTCGCTGTCGGTCGAATACGCCGCCCTGGAGTTCGAGAACGACTACAAGCCCGAGAAGTGGACCCCGGTCGACTCGGTGGCCTGGCTCAAGGCCATGGCCTGGGACCTGCGCGGCAACATGCAGGACGAGATCGACCGTTCGCTGGCCTCCACCCGGCTGACCCCCAAGCAGATCGAGGAGCTGTACCCCTCCTACCCGTACGACCGGAACAAGCCGATCGTCGAGGGCGGGGCCGTCGACCCGGCCAAGAAGGAGTTCGACCCGCAGGCCACCCCGGCCGCCGGCCAGTCCGGCACCCCGGGCGCCGGCGGGACGGGCACCCCCGGCACCTCCGCCACCCCTGGGACCGGCAACAGCGCCAACCCCGGCACGTCGGGCGGCACGGGCACGGGCGGCACCGGTGGCACCGGTGGCGCGGCCAACGGCACCACCGGCGGTGGCGCCGCGAACGGCCTGCGCACCGGCCTGTCGTCGCTCTCCAGCACCCTGGACAAGATCCCGGCGCTGCTCGGCCCGGCCGGCAACGGCATCGGTTCCAACTCCTGGGTCGTCTCCGGCAAGTACACGACGACCGGCAAGCCGCTGCTCGCGAACGATCCGCACCTCGCGCCGCAGATGCCCTCGCTCTGGTACCAGATGGGCCTGCACTGCAACAAGGTCAGCGCGGCGTGCCCGTACGACGTGGCCGGCTACACCTTCTCCGGCATGCCGGGCGTCGTCATCGGCCACAACCAGGACATCGCCTGGGGCTTCACCAACCTCGGCGCCGACGTCTCCGACCTCTACCTGGAGAAGGTCACCGCCGACAGCTACCTGTACGACGGCAAGCAGGTCCCCTTCGCCACCCGCAAGGAGACCATCAAGGTCGCCGGCGGCAAGAGCCGTGAATTCACCATCCGCTCGACCCACAGCGGCCCGGTGGTCTCCGACCGCAACGACGAGCTCGGCAAGGTCGGCCGCGACGCCCCGGTGAAGGACCCCGCGCCCGACCGTGCGGAGGGCTACGCCGTCTCGCTGCGCTGGACCGCGCTGGACGCCGGAAAGACCATGGACGCCCTGCTGGAGCTGAACCGGGCCACCGACTTCGCCCAGTTCCGCAAGGCCGCCGCGGGCTTCGAGGTCCCCTCGCAGAACCTGATCTACGCCGACACCAAGGGCAACATCGGCTACCAGGCCCCCGGCCGGATCCCCGTCCGCAAGGGCGACGGCCGCTACCCCGCCCCCGGCTGGGACCCCGCCTACAAGTGGACCGGTGTCATCCCGCAGGGCGAGCTGCCCTGGGACTTCAACCCCAAGCGCGGCTACATCGTCACCGCGAACCAGGCCGTCACCGACAAGAAGTACCCCCACCCCCTGACGGCCGACTGGGGCTACGGCGCCCGCAGCCAGCGGATCAACGACCTCATCCAGTCGAAGATCAAGGACGGCGGGAAGATCTCGACGGATGACATGCAGAAGATGCAGACGGACAACAGCAGCGAGATCGCCAAGCTGCTGACGCCCTACCTGCTCAAGATCGAGATCAAGGGCGACAACGAGCGCGAGACGAAGTACGTCCGCGAGGCGCAGAAGCTCCTGCAGGGCTGGGACTACACCCAGGAGGCCGACTCGGCCGCCGCCGCGTACTTCAACGCGGTGTGGCGCAACACCCTGAAGCTGGCCTTTGGCAACAAGCTCCCCAAGGAGCTGCGCGTCAAGGACCAGTGCCTGTGGGTCCGCCCCGCCAACGACTCCGGTCCGCAGGAGGACCTCGACGGCAACACCCGGCGCGTCGAGGAGTGCGGCGAGCGCGCACCGGACTCGGCCCAGCCCAACGGCGGCGACCGCTGGTTCGAGGTCGTCCGCAACATCCTGGACAAGCCCGAGAACGAGTGGTGGAAGACGGGCGGCCGCGCCAACCCCGGCTCCACCAACCGGGACGAACTGCTCCAGCGCGCCATGAAGGACGCCCGCTGGGAGCTCACCTCCAAGCTCGGCAAGGACGTGAACTCCTGGAGCTGGGGCCGGTTGCACCAGCTGAACCTCAAGAACCAGACCCTCGGCAAGGAAGGCCCCGCCGTCGTGCGGTGGCTGCTCAACCGCGGGCCCTGGAACCTCGCCGGCGGCGAGGCCACGGTCAACGCCGCGGGCTGGAACGCCGCCGGAGGCTACGACGTCATCTGGGTGCCGTCGATGCGCATGGTGGTCAATCTCGGCGACCTCGACAAGTCCCGGTGGATCAATCTCACCGGAGCCTCGGGTCACGCCTATAACGACCACTACTACGACCAGACCGACAAGTGGGCCAAGGGCGAGCTGCTCCCCTGGGCCTACAGCCCGGCGGCCGTGAAGAAGGCGACGGACGCCGAGCTGACGCTCAAGCCGTAGCGCCTGGCCGGCGGCTTGTGGGGATGCGCCTCCGCTGCGCGGCGGTGTCCTCGAGCACCGGACCGGCTGATGTGACTGAGCTCAGCTGACATCAGCCGGTCCGGTGCTCGCCGCCGCAGGCGGCAAGAGACGGGCCCGGGCCGGGCTCACGCAGTAAACCGGCGCACCCCGCCAGGGGTGACCACCGCGTGTACGGGGTGGTCGTGCGGTTCCTCCGGGACCCGCGCGACCACCTCGTTGTCGTAGAGGAGCACGACGCGCGCCGGAGCCGCCCCGGCCCGGTCCAGGCGGGCCAGCACCCGGTCGTAGCTGCCCCCGCCGCGCCCGAGGCGCATGCCGCGGCCGTCCACCGCCAGCCCCGGCAGCAGCACGGCGTCCGCCCCTGTCACCGCGTCCGGGCCGAGCCGCTCGCCGTCCGGCTCCAGCAGCCCCCTGCCGGCCTTCACGAGGTGAGCGGCCCCGCGGTACACGCCCCAGTCGAGATCGTTGTCCGCCATCAGCACCGGCAGCAGGACGCGCACGCTCCGTGACCGCAGCGCGTCCAGGAGCGCGCGGGTGCCGGGCTCGCGCCCGACCGACACATAAGCGGCCACCGTCCCCGCGCCCGCGAGCTCGGGGAGCTCCAGCGCGCGCCGGGCCAGGGCCCGTCCCGCCGTCTCCACGTCACCGGGGGTCAATCCGGATCTCACCGCCAGGAGACCCTGGCGCAATCCGGCCTTCGTACCGTCGGATTTGATCACTGTTCGTACATGTTCCCTGCCTCGGGTCATACTCGGTGGAGCCTCATCATCCGTCCGATCCCAACCGTTAGTGTTCGGCTCATGACTCATTCGCGTTCTCGGATCAGCAAGGCTGTCATCCCTGCCGCCGGTCTCGGCACCCGCTTTCTCCCGGCCACCAAGGCCACGCCCAAGGAGATGCTGCCGGTTGTCGACAAGCCGGCGATCCAGTACGTGGTGGAAGAGGCCGTCCTCGCCGGGCTGTCGGACGTCCTCATGATCACAGGGCGTAACAAACGCCCGCTGGAGGATCACTTCGATCGCAACTACGAGCTGGAGGAGGCGCTGCGCCGCAAGGGCGACGACTCCCGGCTCGCCCGGGTCCAGGACTCCAACGACCTGGCGACCATGCACTACGTCCGCCAGGGCGACCCCCGGGGCCTGGGCCACGCCGTGCTCTGCGCCGCTCCCCACGTCGGCGACGAGCCCTTCGCCGTCCTCCTGGGCGACGACCTCATCGACGTCCGCGACCCGCTGCTGTCGAACATGGTCGACATCCAGCGCAAGCACGGCGGCAGCGTGATCGCCCTCATGGAGGTCGACCCCGCCCAGATCCACCTCTACGGCTGCGCGGCCGTCAAGCCCACCGACACCGCCGACGTCGTGGAGATCACCGGCCTGATCGAGAAGCCCGACCAGGCCGACGCCCCCAGCAACTACGCCGTCATCGGCCGCTACGTCCTCGACCCGGCCGTCTTCGACGTGCTGCGCGAGACCGAGCCCGGCCGCGGCGGCGAGATCCAGCTCACCGACGCCCTCCAGGCCCTCGCGGCCGAGCCCGGCCTCGGCGGACCGGTGCACGGCGTGGTCTTCAAGGGCCGCCGCTACGACACCGGGGACCGCGGCGACTACCTGCGCGCCATTGTCAGACTGGCATGCGAGCGTGAAGATCTAGGTCCGGACTTCCGCGCCTGGCTCCGCCGTTATGTCACCGAGGAGATGTAGCACTTTGAGCACATCCGCCGACACCCCCGCCGCCCCGGCCACGGCCCCCGAAGCCGCCTCCGGAGCGGAGCGCCTCTGGTCGGTGGAGGAGCACCTCGAGGACATCCTCGCCAAGATCCGCCCCCTGGAGCCCATCGAGCTGCAGCTCCTGGACGCCCAGGACTGTGTGCTCGTCGAGGACGTCACCGTCCCGGCCGCCCTGCCCCCCTTCGACAACAGTTCCATGGACGGCTACGCCGTCCGCACGGTCGACGTCGAGGGCGCGAGCGAGGAATTCCCGGCCGTGCTCACCGTGATCGGCGATGTGGCGGCAGGCAGCGGCGACCTCCCCGTCGTCGGCCCCGGCGAAGCCGCCCGCATCATGACCGGCGCCCCCTTGCCGCCCGGCGCCGAAGCCGTCGTCCCCGTCGAGTGGACCGACGGAGGCACCGGCGGCGGCCCCGCCTCCGCCATGGCCGCCCACAGCGCCGCCCCCGACGGCGGCTCCGGCGAGGTCCGCGTCCACCGCCCCGTCACCGCCCGCGCCCACGTCCGCGCCCGCGGCAGCGACGTCGCCGCCGGCGATCTCGCCCTCGCCGCCGGTACGGTCCTCGGCCCGCCGCAGATCGGCCTCCTCGCGGCGATCGGCCGGGCCAGCGTCAAGGTCCGTCCCCGTCCCCGCGTCGTTGTCATGTCGACCGGCAGCGAGCTCGTCCAGCCCGGCGAGGCGCTCGCCCCCGGCCGCATCCACGACTCCAACAGCTTCGCCCTCACCGCCTGCGCCCGGGACGCCGGAGCCATCGCCTACCGCGTCGGCGCGGTCGACGACGACGCCGCTACCCTGCGCTCCACCCTGGAGGACCAGCTCATCCGGGCGGACGCCGTCGTCACCAGTGGCGGGGTCAGCGTCGGCGCGTACGACGTGGTCAAGGAGACCCTTTCCGAGCTCGCGGGCGACGAGGGCAGCGTCTCCTTCCGGAAGCTGGCCATGCAGCCGGGCAAGCCGCAGGGCTTCGGCCGGATCGGCCGGGACCGCGTCCCGCTGTTCGCCCTGCCGGGCAACCCCGTCAGCTGCTACGTGTCCTTCGAGCTGTTCGTACGCCCGGCCATCCGCGCCCTGATGGGTCTCGCGCCCTTCGACCGGGAGACGGTCCGCGCGGTGTGCGCCGAAGAGGTCGCCTCCTCGCCCGAGGGCCGCCGCCAGTTCCTGCGCGCCCGGTACGCGGACGGCACCGCCACCGTCGTCGGCGGCTCCGGTTCCCACCTCGTCAAGAGCCTGGCCGACGCCGACGCCCTCATAGTCGTCCCCGAGGACACCACGTCCGTGGCGGCCGGCACCGAGGTCGACGTGATCCTCCTCGGCTGAGGCCCCGCGCGCACCCGGCCCACCACCTGCTCCGCCCCGTCCGCTGCCCGATACGGTGTCTGCCCACAGAAACCGGACCAGGAGAACGATGAGCAGCGCCCAGGACCCCCTCAATCCCCCGCCCGGCCTCACCCACATCGACAGCGCGGGTGCGGCCCGCATGGTCGACGTCTCCGCCAAGGAGGTCACCCACCGCACCGCGCGCGCCAGCGGCCGGGTGACGGTCTCGCCGCGCGTCGTGGAGCTGCTCCGCGGGGAGGGGGTCCCCAAGGGCGACGCCCTCGCCACCGCCCGCATCGCCGGCATCATGGGCGCCAAGCGCACGCCCGACCTGATTCCGCTCTGCCACCCCCTGGCCGTCTCCGGGGTGAAGGTCGACCTGACGGTCGCCGACGACGCCGTCGAGATTCTCGCCACCGTGAAGACCACCGACCGCACCGGCGTGGAGATGGAGGCCCTGACGGCCGTCACCGTCGCCGCCCTCACCGTCGTCGACATGGTCAAGGCCGTCGACAAGGCGGCCGTGATCACGGACGTCAGGGTCGAGGAGAAGACCGGCGGGAAGTCCGGCGGCTGGAGCCGTCCGTGAGGGCCCTCGTCGTCACCGCCTCCCACCGGGCCGCCACGGGCGTCTACGCGGACAAGGGCGGCCCGCTCCTCGCGGAGGGTCTGCGGGCCATGGGCTTCACTGTCGACGGCCCGCGGGTCGTCGACGACGGCGATCCCGTCGAGGCGGCCCTGCGGGAGGCCGTGGCCCAGGCGTACGACGTGGTGGTGACCACCGGCGGCACCGGCATCTCGCCCACCGACCGCACCCCCGAGGCCACCCGGCGCGTCCTCGACTACGACGTCCCCGGCATCCCCGAAGCCATCCGCGCCCAGGGCCTGGCCAAGGTGCCCACGGCCGCGCTCTCCAGGGGCCTCGCCGGAGTGGCCGGCCGCACGCTGATCGTGAACCTCCCCGGCTCCTCCGGCGGGGTCCGCGACGGCCTGGCCGTGCTGGAGCGGCTGCTCGTCCACGCCGTGGACCAGCTGCACGGTGGCGACCACCCCCGGCCGGCATGAGCGTCTGGCCGGCCGAGCTGACGGACGGCGATGTCGTCCTGCGCCCCATCAAGCTGCGCGACCAGCACGCCTGGCGCGAGGTGAACCGGCGCAACCGCGACTGGCTGCGCCCCTGGGAAGCCACCATCCCCCCGCCGCCGCCCGGCGGGCCGCCCGCCCAGCGCCCCACCTACCGGCAGATGGTGCGCCACCTGCGGGCCGAGGCGCACGCGGGCCGCATGCTGCCTTTCGTCATCGAGTACCAGGGCCAGCTGGCGGGTCAGCTGACGGTGGCCGGGATCACCTGGGGCTCGATGTGCTCGGCCCACGTCGGCTACTGGGTGGACGCGGCCGTCGCCGGCCGGGGCGTCATGCCGACCGCCGTCGCGCTCGCCACCGACCACTGTTTCCGCACGGTCGGCCTGCACCGGGTGGAGGTGTGCATCCGGCCGGAGAACCTGCCCAGCCGCCGGGTGGTGGAGAAGCTCGGTTTCCGCGAGGAAGGGCTGCGCCCCCGCTATCTCCATATCGACGGTGCCTGGCGTGATCACCTCGTTTACGCCCTGACGGCGGAGGAGGTCGCGGAGGGGCTGCTGGCCCGCTGGCGCCGCTCCCGGCCCAGCACCTCACAAAAATAAAATAAACGTTCGAATTTGACTGTCAATTGACGGTATTCGAGTGATCTAGGTCCCAACAATCACAAAAAAAGTTCGAGATATCAGCCGGATCGTGCGACACACCGGGCCAATTGGCGGAATCCCTTGAGTGCGTCCCTCTACGGTGTGAACTGTGAGCAGCAGCGGCCTCATCTACGCAGTCATCGTCGGGGCCTGGGCCGCCTACTTGGTGCCGATGTGGCTCCGTAGGCAGGACGAGCTCAACGAAGCTCGTCCGACGGAACGCTTCAGCACGGCCATCCGGCTCTTGTCCGGACGGGCGGGCATGGAGCGCCGTTACGCCAAGGACCTGGAAGGGCGCGCCGCCGACGACGCGCCGGTCTCAGCCGAGCCCGCGGAGCCGGAGGCCCGCGTGCCCGAGCCGGACATGCCGACCGAAATGGTCGACGTCCGGTCCTTCGGCGCGCCCTCCGCGGCCCCCGCCTCCGGCGCGTCCGCGCCGCCCGCCCCCTCGGGGGCCGCGGCGTCGGCGGCCGCCGAGCGGGCCCGGCGCTCCAAGGTGCTGGCGCGCCGGCGGCGCACCACGGTGATCCTCTTCCTGGCCTTCTCCCTCGGCGCGGTCGTCGCGGGCGTCGGCGGGCTGGCGTTCTTGTGGGTTCCGGCCGTGCCGGCCCTGCTGCTCAGCGCGTACATCGTCTATCTGCGGCTCCAGGAGCGGCGGCGCTTCGCCTTCACCATGGACCAGCGGCGGGCCGAGCTGGCCGCGCAGCGGCTGCGTGAGGGCCGGACGCGCCCTCGCGCGGCGGCGCCGGACCCCGTGGCCGCCGCCGCCCCCGTTGACACCGCGCCCCACCCGGCGCCGGTCCCGGCCCCGCCCGCCGAGCCCTCGGCCACCGCGGACCGCCGCGCCCTGGTCGAGCAGACCGACCACGCGGAGTGGGTCGACCAGCAGCGCGACCGGGGCGCGGGGGAGGGCTGGGAGCCCGTGCCCGTGCCGCTGCCGACGTACGTCACCGCGCCGGTCGCACCGCGCGCGGGCGACAGCGCGGACCTCGGCACGCCGGACACCTGGAGCTCCGCCCGCTCCAGCACCGCCGAGCCGGCTGCGGCCCGCCGGAAGCAGCCGTCGGAGGACCGCCGCCCGGGCCGCCCCCGCCGCCGCCCCCGCGAGCGCGGCCGCACCCCCCTCTTCGACCAGTACGCCGACGACGACCGCCCCCGCGCGGCCAACGAGTGACACCCGGCCCCGTCTCCCCCTGCTGACCAGCGGGGGAGGGGATTTCCGAGCACCCGGACGGAGGTGCTAGAGTTTCACTCGTTGCAAGGGCCTGTGGCGCAGTCCGGTAGCGCACCTCGTTCGCATCGAGGGGGTCAGGGGTTCGAATCCCCTCAGGTCCACAGCAGCTCAAAGCCCCTACCGGGTACACCCGGTAGGGGCTTTGTCATGCCCTCGGGCGCCTCTCGGGCCCCTCGGCGGCGGGTGAATCCGCCTCAGGGCCGTGATGAGCGCCCCCCGGCCTTCGGTGTTCGAAGCCGGCGCCACGGAGCTGCTGTCGCCCGGCCGCCCGCTCCTGGCCGCCGTGGTGCGTGCCCTCCCGGTGGGGCTCCCGCTCCTCCTCATCACGCGGCGGCTGCCGAGCGGAAGCTGGTGGTGGTGCTCGCCGGTGCCGGGCGCGCTCAACGTCGGGGCGTTCTTCGCGCTGCTGTTCGTCGCCGCCTACCGGCTGCCCGGCGGGGTCGCCGCGACCATCGGTGCCGTGCAGGACCTCGTGGTGGCCCTACTGGACGAAGCCGAGCGGCCCCGGCACCACCGCACCAGGTTCACGGTCGGCTACTGACCCCGAGCGCGACACCGGAACGGCGATGCTGGTACAGCTTGACTAGAGCTTGGCCGCCACCCGCTGGGCCACCCGGCGGATGTCCCCGGACGGCTTCGCCGGGTATGCCGGGTGGGTGCGCGTCCAGCGGTCCTCCAGGGCGAACCAGTCGATGGCTTTGGGCTTGCGGCCCGCCGCCAGGGCCGCGTCCAGTTCGGTGAAGTACGTTTGCCAGCGCAGCCGGTAGAGCCCGCCGACCAGCCCCGACCACTCGCGGTTGGCGTAGTCGTGCAGCTTGCCGCCGTTGGCCGAACCGCGCGCCCCCCACGTCGTCAGCAGCGACACGGCGTCGTACTCCAGGCGGTCGCGCTCGGCCTCGGAGGAGCCCCAGGCGCGGGCGTCGGCGATCCAGCGGCCCAGCAGGTGGCGTTCGTCGGTGGCGACGGCCTCCTCCAGCAGCGTCATCCAGCCGAGCCACTGGCGGGTGAGGTCGCGCAGGCGCGACCTGTTCTTCGCGTCGTAGGCCGCCTTGATGCGCGGGAGGAGCAGCCGGCTGCGGTTGGCGACCGTCTGCCGGGTGACGTCGAGGAGGTCGTAGCGGTAGGCGCTGCTGCGGCGCAGCGCGGGCGCCACGGCGAGCAGTTGGGGAAGTGCCTTGTCGAACAGGGCGGCGTCGTAGCGCAGTTTCTTCGGCGACCAGCTGCCGGCCCGGGCGACCGACAGGTCGGGGCGGGCACCGAAGAGGCCGTCGGCCGGTTCGCTCCAGCCGTCGGCGCGGCTGGTGCCGTAGGCGGTGCGGCGCAGTACGTCCCAGGCGCGCGCGGCGTGGGCGTCGGCACCGCCGTAGCGGTAGCGCGGCCACCGCTCGAACCACGACTTCAGCTCCACCGTCCCCTCCGTCCAGGGCAGGTCGCTGAAGAGGGCGAAGGCGGCGGGGTTGTTGTCGGCGGCCTCGGGCATCAGGGCGATGCCGCGCAGCGCGCTGCCCGCCTTCGTGCGCCAGGTCTCGTAGAGGGCCGCCCAGTCAGGGGCGTTGGCGCCCATCGCGGTGTGCCCGCCGAAGTTCCAGATCGATCCGAACGCGTACGGGGTGCCGCCCCAGTCGGCCTCGCGGTCGGTGACGTTCGGGTAGTGGTCGGAGATGCCGTCGAGGATGAGCATCCTGGAGCTGTCGACGGCGTCGACGATCTCGCGGCGCGGATTCTCCTGCCAGCCCAGGATGGCCCAGAGCGCCTCGGGGTGTGCGGCCCGCAGCGCCTTCTCCACGGCCCGGGCGGCATCGGCGACCGGTACGTCACCGGGCTTCCCGCCCTCGTGCAGCAGGTCCATCTTGTACATCGACGTGGCGCCGTACAGCTCCTTCTGCACCCGGTAGAAGGTGCGGGCGACGCGTGAGAAGTGGCGGGTGCGCGGGTCGAGCCAGTCCGGACGGCGGAAGCCTCCCCAGTCGCCCTGGGGGACGGTGCGGGCGCCGGGGTTGCGCTGCGCGAAGCCGGGCGGGACGGTGCCGAAGTAGCCGGGGAACACCGGGGTCATGCCCAGCTCGCGCAGCCGCCGCACGATCCGCTGCGCCAAAGCGGTGCGCCGCTCCAGGAGGGCGGCGGAGACGGGCCCGCCGAAGGAGGACATGTTCTGCAGCAGCCACCACGGCTGGTGGGCGGGGCCGGGCACCCACCGGCGCAGTTCCGCGTCGCTGTAGCCGTGCTCCGCGAACGTCCGGGCGTAGACGGCGTCGGCGCCCGCGTAGACGAGGACCTCGTTGTAGCCGTGCAGGGCCAGCACATCGATTTCGTGTTCCCAGTAGTCCCACCCTCTGTACGGCCCGGTGTAGCCGTCGTTGGTGTCGTTGAGGGCGAAGCGGTGGGTGACGTTCGCGGACTTCACCAGCGGGGTACGGACGCCGGGTAGACGGTCGGGGAGGGCGGTCTGCGCACCGTTCCAGGAGAAGTGGGCGTGGGCCGTGTGTCTGAGGTACCAGTGGAAGCCTGTGAGCTGCACGGCCGGCGTGGTGCCCTCGACGACGATCGCGCCCGCGGCCCCCGACACCCGGAAGGCGTCCGCGCCGCCCCTGCGGGGCACGGTGCGGAAGGTGACCTGGCGGTGGTGGCGCGGCAGCAGCCGGGCCACGGCCGCGGCGGCCCCGGACGCGGCCCCGCGCTCCGTCCAGGCGCCGGCACCCTCCCCGGCCCCGGGAACGGCCCCGGTGACGGTCTCAGGGACGGCTCCGGGAACGGCTCCGGCGGAGGACGGTCCCACCGCCCCCAGGACGGCGGATCCCGCGAAGGCGCCGAGGAGCGTACGACGGGCGATGTGCATGAGTGACCTCCACCGTTGCACCGCGACGACCGGACCGGACCACT
This sequence comes from Streptomyces sp. NPDC046215, assembly GCF_040646215.1. Classification (NCBI taxonomy): domain Bacteria; kingdom Bacillati; phylum Actinomycetota; class Actinomycetes; order Kitasatosporales; family Streptomycetaceae; genus Streptomyces; species Streptomyces sp. NPDC046215. The sequence goes on from NZ_JBEYZW010000016.1 coordinate 58,252, forward strand.
TGAGCGCGGTGATCCTACGAGCTGACGACCGCCAGGAGGCAAGGGCGCGGGCGGCAATCCAGCCACGCCGGTTACATTTGGCACGAATGGCCCCGTCGGGCCTGCCCGACCTGCTACGTCCCCGCGACCGCACCCCGGGCCCCCGGTCCACCGACCGCCCCGCCCCACCCGCCGCATCCGACCCGAGGAAACCCGTGCGCCCACTGACCGCGTCCCTCGCCGCCGTGGCCCTCGCCGCGGCGCTGTCGGCCGCGCTGCTGTGCGGGTGCTCCGACCCCGGCGGCCTGCGCGTGACGGGGCAGGCCCAGCAGCCCACGGCGGGACCCGGCCCGGTCGGGGTGTCCGAGGGCCCCGGCAAGCCGTCGCTGCGCCGTCCGGCGGCCTTCGCGGCCTCCGCCGCCCTCGGCCTGTCCGATCTGCGCTGGCGCAGCTGGGGCGGGCCCACCGCCGAGGGCCGCGGCAGCGTCCGGGGCACCTGGTGCCTGCCGGAGTGCCGCGACCGGCCGTACCGGGCCAAGGTCACCCTCAGCGGGCTCGTGCGGCAGGGCGGCGCCGCGTACTACAGCCGGGTCACCGTCGACGCCGCCGACCTGCCCACCGGGCGCCGCACCGAGCTGCGCGACGTGCCGCTCCACGTGCCCGAGCGCTAGCCGCCGAGGAGCCTTCACACCATGGGACTGCGTACGAAGATCGGCGTGGCCATCACCGCCACCGCCGCCCTGGTCGCGGTCATCATGGGCCTCGTCGTGCACCACCGCACCGCCGTCAACCAGCTCGACACCGCCCGCGACACCATCGACACCCGCCTCGGCGTGGCCGTCGAGGACCACGCGGCGGGCGTCGACCGGCCCCGGACGCTCATCAACCCCGAGCGGATGCCCGGTCCGCTGCGCAAAGCCGCCGAGCAGGGCAAGCGCGCCACCTACCTCGACACCAGTGGCCGCGAGCCGATGCTGTGGGCGGCCAGCCGGCTGGGCGACGACCTCGTCGTCGTCCGGCACCCCTACGTCCGGCAGGCCAAGGACCTCCGCGACCTCGACGAGGTCCTGTGGTGGGCAGGCGGCCTCGGCACCGCGTTCGCCGGTGTCGTCGGCGTGGCTCTCGCGACCGTCGCCGGACGCCGCCTCAACGCCTCCGCCCGCACCGCCGAGCGGATAGCCGACGGTGACCTCAGCGCCCGGCTCAGGCCCCGCGGCGGCCGGGACGAGATCGCCCGGCTGATCGTCTCCGTCAACACCATGGCCGACGCGCTCGCCGCCCGCCTCCAGGCCGAACGCGAGGTGACGTCGAACATCGCGCACGAGCTGCGCACGCCCGTCGCGGGTCTGGTCGCCGCGGCCGCGCTGCTCCCGCCCGGCCGGGCCGCGGAGATGGTGCGGGAGCGGGCCGGGCGGGTGCGCGGCCTCATGGAGGACGTCCTGGAGGTCGCCCGGCTCGACGCCCGCACCGAACGGGCCGACGCGGACGTCCGCGAGCTGGGCGCTTTGACCCGGCGGGCGGTGGCCGCCACGGCCGTACCGGAGCCGGGGGCGGTGGACGTGCGGGTCGTGACCGACTGCCTGGTGGAGACCGACGCCCGGCGCGTCGAGCGGATCCTCGCCAACCTCGTCACCAACGCCTTCCGGCACGGCGGCGCGCCCGTCGTCGTCGAGGTCGACGCCGGGACCGTCCGGGTGCGGGACGGCGGTCCCGGCTTCCCCGCCCAGCTGCTCGCCCGGGGCCCGCAGCGCTTTCTCACCGGGTCGGGGTCCGGGCTGGGCCTGGGCCTGACGATCGCCGCCGGGCAGGCGGGGGTGCTCGGGGCCCGGCTGACGTTCGCCAACCCCGAGGGCGGTGGCGCGGAGGCCACCTTGGACCTCACCGCCTCGGTACGGCCGCCCGGCGACGGCGGACCGGGTGCCTGACATGCGGTCCGGTGGGGTAGGCGCGACAGTGGAAGGCACGATTTCCGCCGACGCAGGGGAGCCGCCACGATGGACGAGCACGTCCTCTTCATGAACGTCGACAGCCCCGCCGCCGGGCACCGGGCGCTGGAGGCGCTCCGGCGGGTGCACGGCGACGGTGACATCAAGCTGCGCGAGGCCACGGTGATCACCCGGGACGCCGGGGGCGCCCTCGACTTCCCCGACAGCGAGGACAACACCGGGACGGCGCGGGGCTTCGCCGTGGGCGGGCTGGTCGGCGGGCTCGTCGGCATCCTCGGCGGCCCGCTCGGCATCATGATCGGCTTTGGGGCGGGCGGGCTGATCGGCGGTGCGCGGGACGCGCGCGAGGCGACCGCCGCCAACGCCGCCGTCGAGATGCTGGCGGCGGAGGTGCCGCCGGGCAGCACGGTCCTGATCGCGGAGCTCGCCGAGGACCGGCCGGAGCTGCTGGACGACATCCTGGAGCCCTACGGCACCGCGCTGGAGCGGTACCCGGCGGACCGGGTGCGCGAGGCGGTGGAGGCGGCGATCGAGGAGGGCGGCAGGGGGTAGCCCCGCGCCTCACAGGCGCAGCGGCTTCGTGAAGCAGCGGCTGTTGGTGTGGTGGCGGTAGAGGCCGAATTTCACGGCCGCCGGCTCGTAGCCGCTGGAGGTGTACAGGGCTATCGCCTCCGGCTGCTTGGTTCCGGTCTCCAGGACCATCCGCGTGCGGCCGGCCTCGCGCGCGCTGTCCTCCAGCGCCGCGAGGATCTTCCGGGCCAGCCCCCGGCCGCGGGCCCCCGGCACGACGTACATCCGCTTCAGCTCGGCGTCCCCGTTCGCGTACCCCTCCCCGTTCGCGTCCTGCGAACGCCAGCCGCCGGTGGCGACGGGGGTGCCGTCGTCCTCGTACGCGATGAGATAAAGGCCACGCGGCGGGGCGAACTGCGCCGGGTCCATGGGGGTCAGGTCACCCTCGCCGCCGTACCGCTGCGCGTATTCGATTTGTACCTGGTCACTGAGCTTCACGGCGTCCGGGTGGTCATAGCCGGCGGGCACGATGCGCATCCGGAAATCGTACGGTCGTACCGGCGGCGTGTGCCGGGGGTGTCGTGGAAGTCGGTATCGTGCCGTAATGCTCACCGTGACCACCGTGAACGTCAATGGCCTGCGCGCCGCCGCGAAGAAGGGCTTCGTGGAGTGGCTCGCGGCCACCGAGGCCGACGTCGTCTGCCTTCAGGAAGTCCGCGCCGAACCCCACCAGCTCCCCGATGAGGTCCGCGACCCCGCCGGCTGGCACACCGTGCACGCCCCGGCCGCCGCCAAGGGCCGTGCGGGCGTCTCCCTGTACTCCCGGCGCGAGCCGGACGCGGTGCGGGTCGGGTTCGGCTCGGCGGAGTTCGACGGCAGCGGCCGCTACGTCGAGATCGACCTGCCCGGCGTCACCGTCGCCAGTCTCTACCTGCCCTCCGGTGAGGTCGGTACCGACCGTCAGGACGAGAAGGAACGCTTCATGGCGGAGTTCCTCCCCTACCTCGTCGCCCTGCGGGCGCGGGCGGCGGCGGAGGGGCGCGAGGTCCTCGTGTGCGGCGACTGGAACATCGCCCACACCGAAGCCGACCTCAAGAACTGGAAGGCCAACCGCAAGAGCGCGGGTTTCCTCCCCGAGGAGCGCGCCTGGCTTACGCGGGTGTTCGACGAGGCGGAGTACGTGGACGTGGTCCGCGCCCTGCACCCGGGTGTCGAGGGTCCCTACTCCTGGTGGTCCTACCGGGGTCGCGCCTTCGACAACGACTCGGGCTGGCGCATCGATTACCTGGTCGCGACGCCGGGCCTGGCGGAGCGGGCCCTGAAGGCCGTGGTGGAGCGCGCGGCCTCGCACGACCTGCGCTGGAGCGACCACGCGCCGGTGACGGCGGTGTTCGGCTAGCGGTACCGCAGGAGGCAGCCCCCGCCCGGCCGCACGGCCGGGCGGGGGCTTTCCGCTGCCCGGCGCGACCAACGGTGGGACTGTCCGCCCCGCCGAAGCCTCAGAGCGCCGCCCGGCTCCCCGTGCTCACCGGTGTCGTGGCCCCGGCCGCCCGTTCGGCGGCGGCCGCGACCTGGTCGGCGGTCAGGACGTAGCCCGTCTCGGCGTCGGAGGTGGAGCGGGCGAAGACGACGCCGTAGACCTTGCCGGACGGGGTCAGCAGGGGGCCGCCGGAGTTGCCGGGGCGGACCGTGGAGCGGACGGAGTAGACGGTGCGGGTGGTCACGCCGTCGCCGTAGATGTCCTGGCCCTTGGCGCGGACCTCGTTGGCGACGGTCGCCGCGCGGAGGTCGAGGCCGCCGTTCTCGGGGAAGCCCGCGACGACGGCCGCGTCACCCCGCTTCGCCGTCTTGTCGAAGGGCAGGACGGGCGCCCGCAGGCCGGGGACGTCCAGGACGGCCACGTCCGTCTTCGCGTCGAAGTGCACGACCTTCGCCCGGTACGCCGTGCCGACGCCGCCGACCCGTACGGTCGGGGCGGTCACCCCGGCGACCACGTGCGCGTTGGTCATCACGTGCTCGGTGGCGTAGACGAAGCCGCTGCCCTCCTGGCCGCGCCGGCCGCTGCCGACGTCGGCGACGCCCTCGACCTTGACGACGGACTCGCGGGCCGCCCGGGTCGCCGCCGGGGTGACCGCGTCACCGGACGGCTCGGCGACACCGGTGGCCGGTTCATGTTCGAAGGGGTTGAAGACCTGGGGGAAGCCGGCGCCGGACAGCGCGTCCGTGGTGCGGCTGAACCAGGTGGGCGCCTGCTCGGGCATCGACTCCTGGACGGCGCCCAGCAGCGTCGAGTCCCTGATCTGCCGGCTCAGCAGGGTGGAGTTCGCGGAGACGAGGACGCTCGCGGCGACCCAGCCGACCAGCAGGACGGCCAGCGAATTGACGGCCGCGCCGCCGATCCCGTCGACCCCGCGCACCGGCGCCCAGGTCAGCCGGCGCCGCATCCGCCAGGCGACGCGCCCGGCGAGGGCGTGGCCGATCGCGGCGGGCAGCAGGACGACGAGGACGGCGGCGAACGCCGCCGTCGAGGTGCCGGCCTCGAAGGGCTCCAGGGCGTACGGGAGGGCCCAGACGCCGAGCACCGCCCCGCCGAGGAACCCGGCGAACAGCACGAGACCGGCCACCAGGCCCCGCCGGTAGCCGGAGACGGCATAGGCGATCACGATCAGCAGCAGAATGACATCGAGCAGGTTCAACGCGGAGCCCTTTCCCTCGCACGCGCCCCCGACCGCGCCCACAGGTGTGGACTAAGAAAAACGCCCGTAGTGGGACCAACGGTTCCGTCGCATGGCACAGACCACAGGTGTAAGAGGCGTGTAAGAGCGCGAAAAAGGCCCGGCGGCCGCTCCCCGCGTGTGCGGGGGGCGGCCGCCGGGCCGGCCGGTCATCGGCTGTCAGACGCGGCTCGGCTCCCGCAGCGGCTCCGCGTCCGGGGCGCCGTGCGCAAGCTGCTTCTGGAGCTGCTCGCCCTCGACGTCCACGTTCGGCAGGATCTTGCCCAGCCAGCCGGGCAGCCACCAGGCGGTCTTGCCGAGCAGGGCGAGGACGGCCGGGACGATGGCCATGCGGACGACGAACGCGTCGAAGAAGACGGCGATGGCCAGGCCGAAGCCGATCATCTTGATCATCGATTCCGAGGAGCCGATGAAGCCCGCGAAGACGCTGATCATGATGACGGCGGCGGCCGAGACGACCCGCGCGCCGTGCTTGAAGCCGGTCACGATCGCCTGGCCCGGACGCTCCCCGTGCACGAACGCCTCGCGCATCCGGGTCACGAGGAAGACCTCGTAGTCCATCGCCAGACCGAAGACGACGCCCACCATGAAGATCGGCATCATGCTCATGATCGGGCCGGTCTCCTCGACGCCGAAGAGCCCGCCGAGCCAGCCCCACTGGAAGACCGCGACGACCGCGCCGAGCGCGGCGACCACGGACAGCAGGAAGCCGAGGGCCGCCTTGAGCGGGACGAGCACGGAGCGGAAGACGACCATCAGCAGCAGGAAGGCGAGACCGACGACGAGCGCCAGGTAGGGCAGCAGCGCGTCGTTGAGCTTCTCCGAGACGTCGATGTTCATCGCCGTCTGGCCGGTGACGAGCACCTTGGCGCCGGTGTCGGCGGTGAACGAGGCGCCCTTGTCACGGATGGCGTGGACGAGGTCCTCGGTCTCCGTGCCCGTCGGCTTCGACTTGGGCATGACCATGATGGTCGCGAAGTCGCCGCTCTTGTTGAACGTGGCGGGGGAGACCATGGCGACGTTGTCCAGGCCCTTGACGGTCGTGACGACCGACTCGGCCGCGGCCTTGGCGTCCTTCGTCCCCGCGCCGTCGAAGGCCAGCATCAGCGGGCCGTTGAAGCCGGGGCCGAAGCCGTCGGACAGCAGGTCGTACGCCTTGCGCTGGGTGCTCTTCTTGGACGCCGCTCCGTCGTCGGGCAGGCCCAGCTGAAGGGACGCGGCGGGGACGGCGATCGCGCCGAGCCCGAGCACACCGGCGGCCAGCACCCACACGGGCTTGCGCAGGACGAAGCGGGCCCAGCGGGTGCCCATGTTGGGCTTGCCCTCGGCCTTGGCGCCGTCCTCGGCCTTGCGGTCCTTGCGGGCCAGGACCTTGCGGCCCGCGAAGCCCAGCAGCGCCGGAATGAGGGTGAGCGCGATCAGCACGGCGATGGCGACGGTGCCGGCGGCGGCCATGCCCATCTTCGTCAGCATCGGGATGTTGACGACCAGCAGCCCGGCCAGCGCGATAACGACCGTCAGACCGGCGAAGACCACCGCGGAACCCGCGGTGCCGACCGCCCGGCCGGCGGCCTCCTCGCGCTCCCGGCCCTCGGCCAGCTCGGCGCGGTAGCGGGAGACGATGAACAGCGCGTAGTCGATGCCGACGGCGAGGCCGATCATCATGGCGAGCGTCGAGGTGTTGCTGGACAGGTCCAGGACCGGCGCCAGGGCGGCGATCGAGGACACGCCGATGCCGACGCCGATGATCGCGGTGAGCAGCGGCAGCCCGGCCGCGACCAGCGAGCTGAAGGTGATCAGCAGGACGACCGCCGATATCGCGATGCCGATGATCTCGGTGGAGCCCTGCTCCGGCATGGCCTGGAGCGCGCTGCCGCCGATCTCGACGGTCAGCCCGGCGTCCCGGCCGTGCTCGGCGGAGTCCTTGAGGACATCGCGCGCGTCATCGGTCAGGGCGTCGGCCTTGACCTTGTACGAGACCGAGGCGTAGGCGGTGGTCCCGTCCGCGCTGACGGCGTTGCCCGCGAACGGGTCGACGGCCGTGTCGACCTGCGGGCCGCCCTTCAGCTCGCCGACGACCTTCTCGATCACCGCCTTGTTCTTCTCGGCGGTGACCTTCTGGCCGTCGGGGGCCTTGAAGACGACGCGGGCGCTGGCGCCCTCGGCGTTCTGGGCGGGGAAGCGCTTCTCCAGCAGGTCGAACGCCTGCTGCGCCTCCGTGCCGGGTATGGAGAAGTCGTTGTTGGTGGACTTCGAGGCGGTCGCGGCGCCCACACCGGCCAGCACCAGCAGCGTCACCCATATGAGCAGCGCGGACCAGCGGCGGCGATAGGAGAGCCGACCGAGTTTGTAGAGGAACGTTGCCATGAGGCGTGTAGCTCCCGTCGGATCGAGATACGGAGAAACAGGGCGTGGGGTATCCGCCCGACGACGAGAGCGGCGCGTCAGGTGGGGGGCGTGGGGGCCCGGTGGGGATTTACAGGCCGAGAGCGGGGAGGATCACGGCGTCGATATAGCGGGACAGGTACGCCGGGTCCGCGGGCCTGTCGTCGATCATCGGCCGGGCGATGAAGGCGCCCAGCATGGTGTGGGCGACGTACTCCAGGGCGGGGTTGTCCGCGGCGACCTCGCCCCGGTCGACCGCGCGCCGCAGCATCGCGTCGAAACCCTCGGTCTCCGGCTTGATCAGCAGTTCGCGCAGGGCGCGGTGGAGATCGGCATTGGTGTGGATCGCGTGGCCGAGCCCGCGCATGAGAGCGGTGTCCTGCTCCATCTGCGCCTCGTCGGCCTCGCACACCACGGCGTGGAGGTCGCCGCGCAGTGTGCCGGTGTCGATGTCCGCCAGTCTGACGGGCTTCTTGTGGCGCAGCGCGTGGACGACCAGCTCCGGCTTGCCCTTCCACTGGCGGTAGAGGGTGGCCTTGCTGGAGTGGGTACGGGCCGCGACGGCGTCCATGGTGAGGGCGTCGTAACCGACCTCACGCAGGATGTCGAGCACGGCGTCGTACAGCTCGCCCTCCCGTTCGGGCGTCAGGCGGGTACGGCGCGCCGCCGGCTTGGGTGAGTCCGAAGGCATTCCCTGCCCCCTTTCCGACGCTGAACGAAACGGTTTCGTACACCAGCAGGGTACGCCGTCCGAAAAGGCCAAAAAGCGAAACGGTGCCGTTTCGCTGAGTGTTCTGCGTCACGGACCGAGTTGCCGCCAGGTACGGGGACCGAAACCATGGGTGGGTGAGAGAGGACCCTGGCTCGTACCTCCGCTTCCCGCACCTTCACGGTGACCTCCTCTGCTTCGCCGCCGAGGACGACCTCTGGGTGGCCCCGCTGGCCACGGAGGGCTCCGACCCGGCGGCGCGGGCCTGGCGGCTCACCGTCGACCGGACCCGCGTCGGCCACCCCCGCTTCTCGCCCGACGGCCGGCACATCGCCTACACCAGCTGGCGCAGCCTCGACCCCGAGATCCACCTGGCACCCGTCGCGGGCGGGCCCGCCCGCCGGCTCACCTACTGGGGCAGCAGCGACGCCCGGGTCTGCGGCTGGTCGCCGCCCGACCAGGACGGGCACAGCGACATCCTCGCCGTCTCCTCGCACGGCCAGCCCTTCTCGTACTTCTCCTGGGCGTACCGGCTGCCCACCGACGGCAGCCCCGGCGGCCGGCTCCCCTGGGGGCCCGTCTCGGACCTCGCGATCCGCGGCTCGGACGGCAAGACGCTGCTGCTGACGGGCAAGCCCCCGCACGAGCCGGCCTCGTGGAAGCGCTACCGGGGCGGGGCGACCGGCCGCCTGTGGCTGCACGGCACCCGGCTGGTCCCGGACCTCGGCGGCCACCTGGACTCGGTGATGTGCGTCGGCGACCGCATCGCCTTCCTCTCCGACCACGAGGGCGTCGGCAACCTCTACTCCTGTCTGCCCGACAGCTCCGACCTGCGCCGGCACACCGACCACGACGACTTCTACGCCCGCCACGCCGCCACCGACGGCTCGCGCGTCGTCTACCAGTGCGCGGGCGAACTGTGGCTGGTCGACGACCTCGGGCCCGATGCCGGGCCGCGGCGCCTGAGCGTCCGCCTGGGCGGGCCGCGCGCCGGCCGCCGCACCTACCAGGTGCAGGCCGCCTCCCACGTCGACGCGCTGACCGTGGACTCCACGGGCCGGGCCAGCGCCGTCCAGGTGCGCGGCAGCCTCTACTGGCTCACGCACCGCGACGGGCCCGCCCGGACGATCGCCGACACCCCCGGGGTGCGGGTGCGGCTGCCGGAGATGCTGGGCTCGACCGGGCAGGTCGCCTATGTGACGGACGCGGAGGGCGAGGACGCGATCGAGATCGCACAGCTGCCCCGCGCCACCGGGCCCGCCGAGCCGCGCCGCCTCGCGTCCGGTCGGGTCGGGCGGGTGCACGAGCTGATCGCCGCACCGGACGGCGAACGGCTGGCCGTCGCCGCGCACGACGGGCGCCTCCTGCTCGTCGACACCGCGCCCGAGGGCGACGGCGAGGTCAGCGAGCTGATCCGGTCGGCCAACGGGCCCGTGCGCGACCTCGCGTTCTCCCCGGACTCGGCCTGGCTGACCTGGTCGCACCCCGGCATCGGCCGCTCCCTGCGCCAGATCAAGATGGCCCGGCTCTCGGACCGGCTCGTCGTGGACGTCACCAACGGCCGCTTCGAGGACGAGCAGCCGGTCTTCACCCGGGACGGCCGCTACCTCGCGTTCCTGTCGTGGCGCGGCTTCGACCCGGTCTACGACGTGCACACCGGTGACCTGTCGTTCCCGCTGGGCTGCCGCCCCTACCTCGTACCGCTGTCGTCGGCGACGCCTTCCCCCTTCGCCCTGTCGGCGGAGGGCCGGCCGGCGGGCGGGGGCCTGGACATGGAGGACAGCGGCGGCGACGGTGCGGCGCTGATCGAGGTGGAGGGCGTGGAGAGCCGGGTGACGCCCTTCCCGGTCGCCGCCTCCAAGTACTCGGCCCTGCACCCCGTCGCCGGTGGCGGCCTGGTGTGGCTGCGCTGGCCGATCTCCGGCGCCCTGGGCGAGACGTTCGCCAACCCCGCCGACACCTCCGGCCGCCCCACACTCGAACACTTCGACCTGGCCAAGGCCAAGCGCACCGAACTCACCAGCTCCCTCGACTGGTTCGCGGTGAGCGGCGACGGCACCCGGCTGGTCGTCTACGACGAGGGCGAGCTGCGGGCGGTGCCCGCGGCGGACGTGGGCGACTCCGACTCCACCGTCTACATCGACATGCGCCGGATCCTCCACGAGGTGGACCCGGCGGCGGAGTGGCGGCAGGCGTACGAGGAGGCGGGCCGGATCATCCGGGCGTACTTCTGGGAGCCGGGCATGTGCGGCATCGACTGGGACGCGGTGCTGGACCAGTACCGGCCGCTGGTCGAACGCGTCGCCACCCCCGACGACTTCGCGGACCTGCTGCGCGAGGTCCTCGGCGAGCTGGGCACCTCGCACGCCTACGTGGCCCCCGCGCGCCGCAACGAGGGCCCGCCGCACTACCAGCGCGCCATCGGTTTGCTCGGCGCGAACCTCGTCCACGGCAAGAACGGCTCCTGGACGGTGCGCCGCATCCTGCCCGGCGACTCCTCCGACTCCAAGGCCCGCTCTCCGCTGGCCGGTTCGGGCATCCGCGAGGGCGCTGCCCTCACCCACGTCGACGGCCGTCCCGTGGACCCGGTCGCCGGCCCTTACCCGCTGCTGTCGGCGGCGGGCGGCACCACCGTCGAGCTGACGTTCAGCCCCGCCGAGGGCGAGGGGCCCGCGCGCCGGGTGGCCGTGGTGCCGCTGGTGGACGAGCGGCCCCTGCGCTACCAGGACTGGGTGGCCAAGCGGCGCGCGGTCGTCCGGGAGCTGAGCGACGGCAAGTGCGGCTACCTGCACATCCCCGACATGGGCGGCTCAGGCTGGGCGCAGTTCAACCGCGACCTGCGCATGGAGATGTCCCGCCCGGCCCTGATCGTGGACGTCCGCGGCAACGCGGGCGGCAACATCAGCGAGCTGGTGGTGGAGAAGCTCACCCGCACGATCATCGGCTGGGACCTGACGCGCGGCGCCCAGCCGGTGTCCTACGCGAGCAACGCCCCCCGCGGCCCGGTGGTGGCCATCGCCGACGAGATGACGTCCTCCGACGGTGACATGATCACCGCGGCCTTCAAGCTCCAGGGCATCGGGCCGGTGGTGGGCCTGCGCACCTGGGGCGGGGTGGTCGGGATGACCGGGCGGCACCGGCTCGGCGACGGCACGGCCATCACCGTGCCGATGAACGCGGCCTGGTTCGACGCGTACGGGTGGGGGGTGGAGAACCACGGCGTCGACCCGGACATCGAGGTCGACCGCACCCCGCTGGACTGGGCGGAGGGCCGGCACAAGCAACTGGACGACGCGGTGCGGGTCGCCCTCGACCTGCTGGAGCGGCACGGTGCGGCGAAACCGCCTGACTACTCGGGCGTACCGGACCTGCGGCGCCCGAAGCTGCCGCCGCGCGCAGGCCGTTGACGGGCCGAGTGTGGCCTTTGCCGTGCCGAGCGGGGCGGCAGCTCCGGGTGCGGCAGTAGCAGCTCCGAGTGCGGCATAGGTAAGGGGCGCGCCTCCAAGAGGCACGCCCCTTACCCGGTCCGCGTCACGACACGGGCGTCACGAGACCGGCGTCACCGGCGGTCGTCCATGTCGTCCTGGATGTCGTCGAAGGACCGCTGGCCCGACTGCCGCGTCTCGTCGGCGCGCTCGCGCAGGCGGTCCTGTTCGGTCCGGCCGCGCTGCGCCGCCTCGTCCTGCTTGTTCTGCAGCTTCTCCTTGGCCTTCTGGGCCTTGTCCTGCATCTCGTCCTTGATGCCCATGCTGGTTCACTCCTCGTGGGGGTGGGTGCTCGGGGCCGTCGGCCCCGAAATCAGCCTGGCACGCACCCTCACGCCACGCATATCCTATGATTACCCTCCGCTACCGTCCTGCCGCCCGGTCCGCGCGGGCTTTCTCGTCCGCCGCGCCCCCGGCGCCCACCAGCCCCGAGGGCCGCCCCGCCAGCCTCGGTTCGATGCGCCGCATCTCGCGCCGCGCGCCCGCCGCGAGCAGGGCGGGCACCCAGCTGCGCGCCGCCTGCATGCCCCGCAGCCAGCCCTGCCCGTAGACGTGGGCGGAGCGCCGTTCGATGCCGGCCACCAGGCGGTCGGTGGTCGGGCCGAGGGGGTAGGTGCGGTTCATCGGCCACGGCAGCCGCGCCCGCATCTCCCGCATCACCTCGTCTTCATCCGCCCCGCGCACCATGTCGGTGTCGGTCCAGCTCAGATAGGCGACCCCGACCCGCACGCCCTTGTGGCCCACCTCGGCGCGCAGACAGTGCGCGTACGCCTCGACCCCCGACTTCGACGCGCAGTAGGCGCTCATCAGCGGTGCCGGGGTGAGCGCCGCGAGCGAGGCGATCTGCAGCAGATAGCCGCGGCTCTCGGTCAGGACGGGCAGGAAGGCGCGGCCGGTGACGGCGCTGCCGACGAGGTTGACCTCGATGACCCGGCGCCACTGCTCGGCGTCGGAGTCGGCGAAGCTGCCGCCGCCGGCCACCCCGGCGTTCGCGACCACGATGTCGACCTTGCCGAAGCGGGCCTTCACCTCGCGCGCCACCTGATGCATCGCGGCCTGGTCGGTGACGTCGGCGTACCAGTGCGCCGCGTCCTCGTGGCACGCGGCGGCGACCCGCCGCAGTTCCTCCGCCTCCAGGCCCACCAGCGCGACCCGGGCGCCGCGCGCCGAGAGCTTGCGGGCGAGCTGCTCGCCGACGCCCCGCGCCGCGCCGGTGACCACGGCGACCTGTCCTTCCAGGCACGTACGGGCCAGCGGGCTCATCGGGCCGCCTCCGTCCTGGCCGGGGTGCGGGGGGTGCTGCGGACCCGCAGCAGCTGGTACTCCGCGAGGTCGACCTGCCGGGTGACCCTGCGGAACTCGGAGGTGGTGCCCGGCCAGATGACGGTGTTGTTGCCGCGCGCGTCCAGATACCAGCTGTCGCAGCCGGAGTTCCACACCGTGCCGGTCATCCGGTCCTGGAGCCGCCGGTTCCAGGCGCGGACGGCGGAGGGGCGGGCGTCCAGGGCCGCGCGGCCGCCGATGGTGTCCAGCTGGCGGAGGAAGTCGGCCAGGTAGTTCAGCTGCGATTCAATGATGAGGATCATCGAGTTGTTCCCCAGGCCGGTGTTGGGCCCGATGACGAAGAGGAAGTTGGGGAAGCCCGCGGCGCTGGCCCCGCGCAGCGACGCCATGCCCTCCCGCCACTCCTCGGCGAGCGTGGTGCCGGCGGCACCGGTCACCCGCTCGGCGATGGGCATGTCCGTCACCCGGAAGCCGGTGCCGAAGACGATCGCGTCGGCCTCGCTCTCCGTGCCGTCGGCGGCCACCAGCGTGGAACCGCGGACCTCGGCCAGCGCGGAGGCCACCAGATCCACATTCGGCCGGGTGAGCGCGGGGTAGTAGGTGTTGGAGAGCAGGATGCGCTTGCAGCCGATGGAGTAGTCGGGGGTGAGGCGGGCGCGCAGCGCGGGGTCCTTGACGGCCCTGCGCAGGTGGGCCTTGGCGAAGTTCTCCACCAGGCGGAGCCGGCCCGGGCGCTTGGTGAACGCGCTGACCTGCGCTTCCCTTGCCGCCCACAACAGCCCCCGGCGCAGTGCGGCGGTCGCCGGGACTTTCGCGTGCAGCCATTGCTCGGCAGAGGTGATCCGCCGGTCGGCGCGCGGCAGCACCCAGGGGGGCGTGCGCTGGAAGAGGGTGAGCCGGTCCACGTCCGGCTGGATCGCGGGCACGATCTGGACCGCCGAGGCGCCCGTGCCGACCATCGCGACGCGCTTGCCGCGCAGGTCGTAATCGTGGTCCCAGCGGGAGGAGTGGAAGACCTTGCCGGGGAAGGTGTCCAGACCGGGGACGTCCGGGATCCGCGGGTCGGACAGCGGTCCGGTCGCGGAGACGACGACGTCGGCGGTGAGCGCGCCGGAGGCGGTTTCGATCTCCCAGCGCAGCTGCTCGGTGTCCCAGCGCAGGGCTTTCACCTCGGAGTTGAGGCGCAGGTGCGGCCGGATGCCGAAGGTGTCGGTGACGTGCTCCAGGTAGGCGCGGATGTGCGGCTGGCCGGAGAAGCTGTGCGGCCAGGCGGGGTTGGGGGCGAAGGAGAAGGAGTAGAGGTGGGAGGGCACGTCACAGGCGCAGCCGGGGTAGGAGTTGTCCCGCCAAGTGCCGCCTACGGATCCGGCGCGTTCGAGGACCACGAAATCGGTGACGCCCTCGCGGCGCAGCCGCACGGCCGCGCCCAGCCCGCCGAACCCGGCTCCGATCACCGCCACCCGTACGTGCTCGCGCTGACGTTGGTAGTCGGACATGCCGTCGCCTCCCGCAATAGCGCCAACCGTGCCAGCGATGACTGGCACGGTGGGGAGCGTAGGGCAGTGATCCGGCGAGCGATAGGGGTCCCGTACAAGGAAGTTACCGACGGTCTCACCCCATTGTGTCCACGGCTCGAACGCATAGGCTGCCGGTGTGGCGATAGAGCAGAGGGCCCCCGACCAGGGGAGCGAGGAGCGGGAGTACCGCACGGCGGAGCTGGCCGAGGCCGCCGGGATCACCGTCCGCACGCTCCGCTTCTACCGCGAGCGCAGACTCATCCCGCCACCGCGCCGCGAGGGCCGGATCGCCTGGTACGGCCACCACCACCTGGCCCGGCTGCGCACGATCGGCGCGCTCCTGGACCGCGGTCACACGCTCGGCGGCATCGCGGAGCTGCTCACCGCTTTCGAGTGCGGGCGGAACGTGGGCGAACTCCTGGGCCTCAGCGGGGCCCTGGCATCGCCGTGGTCCGAGGAGACGCCGGTGCGGCTGGCGCCGGAGGAGCTGGCGGACCAGTTCGAGGGCGAGGTCACCGCCGAGAACCTCGCCGCCTCCCTCGACCTGGGCTACCTGGCCGTCGACGGCGACCGCGAAGAGCTCGTCCACATCAGCCGCCGCCTCCTGGACGCCTCGACGGAGCTCGTCCGCAGCGGCGTCCCGCTGGCCGCCGTCCTGGCGGCGGGCCGCGAGGTCCGCTCCCATGCCGACGCCATCGCCGAAACGTTCCTGGCACTGGTCCGCACGCATGTCCTGCCGGACGTGCCGGGGGCCGCGGACGCGCCGGACGAGGCGGCCCGGATCGCCGGAACCCTCGCCCGGCTGCGCCCGACCGCCAAGGCCGTCGTCGACGCGGAGTTCGCCCTGGCGATGGACCGCCGGGTGCGCAGCGGACTGGAAGGCGGGGCCTCCCGGGAGGGGGAGAGGCCGGGCTCGGACGCGCGCGGGGTGACGCACGGCTCGGACCCGAGGTGACGCCGGGCTCGGACCCGGGGTGACGGACGGGGCCGGCGGCGGCCCGGGGCCCGGTGTGGGCAGGTGCGGTGTGCCGCGGAGATGCCGGCGGACGACGGGAGCCGACGCTGCGGGCCGCGAGGCCGCGGCGTCGACGAACTCGGCGCGCCCCGCACCCGGCCAGGGCACGGGCGGCCCGCCGCTTCACGCGAGCGGGCCGCCCGCAGGCGGGCACGGTCAGGCGCCGTCGGCAGAAGTCCCGTTGGGGCTGAGGAGGTTGAGCAGGGTCTGAACGAGCTTTTCGACGGCCTTGAGGACCTTGTCGATGCCGCCGTTCACCTTTCCGGTGGCCGTCTCCTTCGCCAGCTGGTCGACCGCCTGCTTCAGGCCGGCGACGGCGTCCGCCTTGGGGTCCACCGCCTTCGCCTGGGACGCGACCTGCGTGCCCTTCTGCGGGGCGGCGATCCGGTCCACGGCCGCGTGCACCTTCTTCTGCAGCGCCGCGATCTTCTGCTGGTCCGGCTTGGCGGCCAGGGCCTCGTTGAGGAACTCGACCACGGGCGCGGCCACCGCGCTCAGTTCGCCGAGTGACTTCACCTGCGCGGTGATCCTGGCGCGGTCGTCGGGCGGCGGATCCTGGGCGACGGTCCTGGCGGCCCCGGGCGCCTGGGCGGCGGTCGCGGTGCCCACGGCACCGAGGACGAGGGCGCCGGCGAGTGCGGGGGCGGTGAGGAAGCTGATCGTCCGGGATATGCGCATGAAACTGTTCCCTTCGGTGCGGGGTTCTGGAGATGTGACCACCATGGAAAGACGGCATACCGCCCGCAACTCGTCAGCCGCCCACCGCCGCCCGTCACAGGCCCGTCGGCCCGGTGCCTGCGGGGGCCGCGGGGGAGCGGGCGGGGCCCGGGGGCCGTGCGGCCATCGGGGTGGCCGGGCCCGTGGGGCGCCAGGCGCCGGCCCGCGCTGGTGGGGTGTCCGCCCCCGGCCTCCCGGAGCAGCCTCAAGCCCGCTCCGCAGGGGATCGGGTCAGGCCCCCAGCCCCGCGTCGCGGGCCAGGAGCGCCGCCTGCACCCGGTTCTCGCAGTCCAGCTTCGCGAGAATGCGGCTGACGTACGTCTTCACCGTGGCCTCGCTCATGTGGATGCGCCGCCCCGCCTCGGCGTTGGACAGGCCCTCGCCGAGCAGCGCCAGCACCTCCCGCTCCCGCCCGCTCAGCGACGCCACCTGCCGGCGGGCCTCCTCGGCCCGGCCCGTGGCCGGCCCGGACGCCAGCGAGTCCGCCACGTGCCGCGCCGCCGCGGGCGAGAGGTACGCGTTGCCCGCCGCGGCCGCCCTGACCGCCCCGATCAGCTCCGCGGGCGCCGAGTCCTTCAGGAGGAAGCCGGCCCCGCCGTGCCGCAGGGCCCGCAGCACGTTGTCGCGTTCGCCGAAGGTGGTCAGGATCAGCGCCCGCACGCCGGGGGCGGAACGCCCCAGTTCGGCGAGGGCCGCGAGCCCGTCCATGACGGGCATCTGGATGTCGAGCAGGGCGACGTCCACCAGGTGCCGGTGGGCCAGCTCGACCGCCTCGCGCCCGTTCGCCGCCTCCGCCACGACCTCGATGTCGTCGGCGGACGTGAGGATCATCCGGATCCCCGCCCGGATGAGCGGTTCGTCGTCGGCGATGAGGACGCGGATCAACGGATCTCCCGTGGTGCTAGTTCTTGACGTCGAACTCACGCTTCTCGATCAGCTTGCCGCCCTGGAAGCAGAACCGGTACACGGTGTCGGTGGTCAAACCCTTGGACGTGTCGGTGGACAGAAGGCTAAGGCAGCTCGCACCGGCGGGTTCGGCCGGTCCCTTGTCCTTGACGTCCGAGGTGAGGAAGGACTTGCCGGAGGGCAGCTTCCCGCGCACCTGCTCCTCGGGGTCGCCCTCCTGCACGGACGCGTAGAGGCTCGGCTCGATCATGCCCTTATCGGCCTCGTCCATGACCTTGCTGACCCCGAACACCAGGGCCACCGCGAGCCCCACAAGAATCAGCAGGCCCACGCCACAGCCGATCATCAGGCCGTTCTTCTTCTTCGAACCCATGATGTTCTCGAACTCCTCGCGCGGATCGGACCAGTCGATGACCGGTCCACCGTCGCCAGGGGGCACCGCGCCGCTCTGCCCCCGAAAGTCGTCCGCCGCGTCGACGAAGGTCTCCTCCCGCGCCTCCTTCGTCCCGTACGGGAGCACCCCCGCCAGCCGGAAGCCGCCGCCGTCCACAGGACCGGCGTGCACCATCCCGCCGACCAGCCGGGCCCGCTCCCGCAGCCCCGTCAGCCCCTGGCCGCCGCTGACCGCCGCCGGCCACGGGCCGTGGCCGGCGGGGGCCGGCCCGTTGGCCACCTCCACCAGCAGCGAGTCCGGCTCGTAGCGCAGGCCGACGGTGATCGGCGCGCCGGGGGCGTGCTTGTACGCGTTCGTCAGCCCCTCCTGCGCGATGCGGTACGCGGCGTGGTCGGCCGCCGGGGCCAGCGGCCGGGGCTCACCCGAGCGGTCGAGCCGGACGGGGGTGCCCGCCGCGGCCGCGGACTCCACCAGCGCCTCGATCCCGGCCGCCACCCGGGAGACGGGCTCCACCGCCGGCTCCTCGGCGACCCCGTCCTTGAGGATGCCGACGACCTCGCGCAGCTCGTGCATCGCCGCCACGGACGCTTCCCGCAGCACCCCGACCGCCTCGCGCTGCCGGCCGGTCAGCTCCCGGTCCACCTCCAGGGCGCCGGTGTGCACGGCGATGAGGGCGAGCTGGTGGCCGAGGCTGTCGTGCATGTCCTGGGCGATCCGCTGCCGCTCGCGCATCCGCGCCTGCCCGGCGACCATCTGGCGCTCGCGCAGCAGCTGGGTGTTGCGCTCCTGGAGGGCGCGCAGAAGGGTGCGGCGCTGGGCCCAGTAGCGGCTGGCGAGCCCCGGGACGACCGCCGCGACGAGATAGAACAGGACGGTGAACACCAGCGTCGCGGGGGTCGGCGGCTCGTGGAGGGCGGTGAGCGCCACACACACCGCGCCGGACACGGAGAAGGCCGCGACGGCGTGCAGCACCCCGGGGATCCGGCGGCCCGCGGACCAGCCGACCGGCACCAGCAGCAGCACACCGCCCGGGGTGCTCCCGGTCAGGGCCGCGGCGGCGATGAGGGCGGGCGTGGGCAGCGCGCGGCGCAGCAGCGACAGCGCGGCGACGGCGAGCGCCACCGTGAGGGTCCGCACCGGGCCGCTGTGGCTGAGATCCTCCAGCCCGGCCGCGAGCAGGGCGAGCACCGCGGCCACCAGGCCCTCGACCACCAGCCGCCGCCGGGACCACTGCCCGGGTTCGAGCACCTGCCGCCACAGGTCACGGGCCCACGATGTCGCTCTCATGACCGCACCCTAAGCAGGCGGGGCGGCCCGGCGCGTACATCGAAAGTCGCGATTCGGGCGGCGGTGTCCGGGCTTCCGGGGCGGGACTCCTCCTCGCGGCCTCCGTCCTCGCCCGCACCACGCTGCGCCGCCCCCGGCCCCGCCCCCCCCCGGCACCGGCTCGCCGCGCCCGGCGAGGGCGGCGCCCCGGCCATGGCTCCCGGCGAGGGCGGCGCCCCGGCCGTGGCTCCCGGCCGACCCGGGCCCACCGGGTGCGTCCGGCCCGCGGACGCCCCGCCTGATGGCAGGCTGGGGCCCATGCGTCCGTACCGCTTCCTCTCCCGGCCCCTCACGGCCGCCGCGCTCAGTGCGCTGGCCGTGCTGCCCGCCGCCGTCCCCGCCGTGGCCGACAGCGGTACGCCCCCGGCCTTCACCATCGAGGATCCGCGGATCAGGGAGTCCAGCGGCCTGGCCGCCAGCCGTGTCCACCCCGGCGTCTACTGGACGCACAACGACAGCGACGACGGCCCGTACGTCTACGCCGTCGACAGCCGCACCGGGCGGACCGTCGCGAGGGTCACCCTCGCGGGGATCACGCCCCGCGATGTGGAGGCCATCAGCATCGGCCCCGACGGGAACGTCTACGTCGGGGACATCGGGGACAACCTCGGCGGGAGCTGGCCGCAGGTGTGGATCTACCGGTTCCCCGAGCCGAAGACGCTGAAGGACACCACCGTCACCCCTGTCCGGTACACCGTGCGCTACGAAGACGGGCCCCGGGACGCCGAGTCGCTGATGGTGCACCCGAAGACCGGGCGGGTGTACCTGGTCAGCAAGAAGCGGTCGGGCAAGGGCGCGCTGTACGCCGGTCCGGAGAACCTGTCGGCGTCGGGCACGAACACCTTCCGCCGCGTCGCGGACATCAACGTCTGGGCCACGGACGGGGCGTTCTCCCCGGACGGCACCCGGCTCGTCGTCCGCGGCTACTTCAACGCCCGGGAGTACCGCTGGGAGAACGGGCTGCCGAAGGAGATCGGCAGCCCCGGCGTGCCGTTCCAGGGTCAGGGCGAGTCGGTGACGTTCACCCCGGACGGGCGGACGCTGATGTACGGGTCGGAGGGCAAGCGCAGTTCGGTGCAGCCGATCGCGCTGGAGGGGGAGCTGCTGCCCGAGCAGGCGGCGAAAGCCCCGGACGACTCCAAGGGCGGCGGCCCGGCGGCCCCGGAGAGCGAGGGCGGCGGGGACCGCAACCGCAACCTCTTCGTCGGGGCCGCCGTCCTCGCCGCCGCCGTGGTCCTGGTGACGGGGCTGCGCAAACTGGTGCGGCGGAAGTGACTCCGCCCGCCGTCAGAGCCGCTCGATGACGTAGTCCACGCACGCCGTGAGCGCCTCGACGTCCGCCGGGTCGATCGCCGGGAACATCGCCACCCGCAGCTGGTTCCGGCCCAGCTTGCGGTAGGGCTCGGTGTCGACGACGCCGTTGGCGCGCAGGGCCTTGGCGACGGCCGCGGCGTCCACGTCGTCGGAGAAGTCGATCGTGCCGATGACCTGCGAGCGCTTCGCCGGGTCGGTGACGAACGGGGTCGCGTGCTTGGACGCCTCGGCCCACCCGTAGAGGGTGCGCGCGGAGGCCGCGGTGCGGGCGACCGCCCAGTCCAGACCGCCCTGGCCGTTCATCCACTCCAGCTGCTCGTTGAGGAGGAACAGCGTGGAGAGAGCCGGGGTGTTGTACGTCTGGTTCTTCAGCGAGTTGTCGATCGCGGTCGGCAGGGAGAAGAACTCCGGGATGTGCCGGCCGGACGCGTGGACGCGGGCCGCCCGCTCCAGGGCCGCCGGCGAGAACGCCGCCAGCCACAGGCCGCCGTCGGCGGCGAAGGACTTCTGCGGGGCGAAGTAGTAGACGTCGGACTCGGTGATGTCGACCGGCAGGCCGCCCGCGCCGGAGGTGGCGTCGACGAGCACGAGCGACCCGGCGTCGGCGCCCGCGACCCGCTTGACCGGGGCCGCGACACCGGTGGAGGTCTCGTTGTGGGTGAGGGCGTAGACGTCGACGCCCGCCTCGGCCACCGGCTCCGGGTGGGTGCCGGGCGCGGAGGAGATGACGCTGGGCTCCGCCAGCCACGGCGCGGCCTTGGCGGCCGTGGCGAACTTCGAGGAGAACTCGCCGAAGGAAAGGTGCTGCGACCTGGACTCGATCAGCCCGTGCGTCGCGATGTCCCAGAACGCGGTGGACCCGCCGTTGCCGAGGATCACCTCGTAGCCCTCGGGGAGGGCGAACAGCTCGCGGATGCCCTCGCGCACCCTGCCGACCAGGTTCTTCACCGGGGCCTGGCGGTGGGAGGTGCCGAGAAGAGAGGTTCCGGTGGCAGCCAGGGCGCCGAGCGCCTCCGTACGCACCTTGGACGGGCCCGCGCCGAAGCGACCATCGGCGGGCTTGATGTCAGCGGGAATCTGGATATCAGCCACGGGGGCAGCCTAATCCGTCCCGGTGACGGCCACGGCTGAACGTCCATCCGGTGAGATGACCTCACGCCGACCTCAGGTGGATAAATGATCTGTTCTGGGCAGGATCCGGTCATGGTCGATCGCGATGCGCTGTACGCCGGACTGCGGGCCGCCGTGCGCGGCGACGTCGACTTCGGGGCCACCGCCCGGGCGCTGACGACCATGGACGCCTCGAACTACCGCCGCGTGCCGCTGGGTGTCGTCGCCCCGTTCGACGCCGGTGACGTGGCGGCGGCCCTCGCCGTCTGCCGGGAACACGGCGTTCCGGTGGTGCCGCGCGGCGGCGGGACGTCCATCGCCGGGCAGGCGACCGGCGTCGGCGTCGTCCTGGACTTCACCCGCCACATGAACGCCGTCGTCGGTATCGACCCCGCCGCCCGCACGGCCGTGGTGCAGCCGGGCGTCGTCCTCGACACGCTGCGGGCGGCCGCCGCCGCGCACGGCCTGACGTTCGGCCCCGACCCCTCGACGCACGCGCGGTGCACGCTCGGCGGGATGATCGGCAACAACGCGTGCGGCTCGCACTCCGTGGCCTGGGGGACCACCGCCGACAACGTGCGCTCCCTGGACGTCCTGACGTACGACGGCGAACGCGCCCGCCTGGGCCGCGGGCTCGACGGGCTCCCGGAACACCTGGCCGACGGGCTGCGCGACCTGATCGACGGCGAACTCGCCCTGCTGCGCACAGGTTTCCCCCCACTGCCCCGGCGGATCTCCGGCTACGCCCTGGACGCGCTGCTGCCGGAGCGGCACACCGACATCGCCCGGGCGTTCACCGGCAGCGAGGGAACGCTCGGGGTGCTGACGGAGGCCACCGTCGCTCTCGTGCCGGCACCCCGCGCACGGGCCCTGGCCGTGCTGGGCTACGCGGACGAGAGCGCCGCCGCCGACGCGGCCCACCTGCTGCTTCCTTACGGCCCGTTGACGGTCGAGGGCATGGCCGCCGACCTGGTGGGGAAGACCGCCGGGCTGCCCGAGGGCGCGGCGTGGCTGTTCGTCGAGACCGGCGGCGCGACGGGCGGGGAGGCGGCCGCCCGCACGGCGGAGATCGTCCGGGCGGCCGCCCCCGGCACGACCGGCCGGGCCGTCGTCAGCGACCCGGCCGGGCAGCGCGCCCTGTGGCGCGTCCGGGACGACGCGGCCGGCACCGCGACCCGGCTGCCCGACGGCTCCGAGGCGTGGCCGGGCTGGGAGGACTGCGCCGTGCCGCCGCCCCGCCTCGGCGCCTACCTGCGGGAATTCCGGGCCCTGCTGGCCCGCTACGGGCTGCGCGGCGCCCCCTACGGGCACTTCGGTGACGGCTGCGTCCACGTGCGCATCGACTTCGACCTGCTGAGCCCGGACGGGGTGCGGCGCTTCCGTGACTTCTCCGCCGACGCCGCCGAACTCGTCGTCGCGCACGGCGGTTCCCTCTCGGGCGAGCACGGCGACGGACAGGCACGGGCCGAGCTGCTGCCCCGGATGTACGGGCCGGAACTGGTGCGCCTCTTCGAACGGGTCAAGGACCTGTGGGACCCGGCGGGCGGCCTGAACCCCGGCATGCTCGTCCGCCCGCACCGGCTGGACGAGAACCTGCGCTTCGCGGTCCTGCCGGGCCGGGGCGCGGTGCCGGTGGAGTTCGGCTACCCGCACGACGGCGGAGACTTCACCGCCGCCGTCCGCCGGTGCGTCGGCGTGGCCAAGTGCCGGGAGACGGCGACGGATACGGGCGTGGGAGTGATGTGCCCGTCCTACCGCGTGACCGGCGAGGAACGGCACTCCACGCGCGGGCGCGCGCGTCTGCTGCACGAAATGCTGGCGGGCGAACGGGGCGGTGTCGTCACCGACGGCTGGCGGTCGGAGGAGGTACGGGACGCCCTCGACCTGTGCCTGTCGTGCAAGGGCTGCCGCAGCGACTGCCCGGCCGGAGTGGACATGGCCACCTACAAGGCGGAGTTCCTCCACCACCACTACGCCGGGCGGCTGCGGCCCGCCGCGCACTACACGATGGGCCGGCTGCCGCTGTGGCTCCGCGCGGCGGCGGCGCTGCGGGCCGCGCCCGCGCTGAACGCGGCGGCGCGGGTACCGGCGGTGAGCGGCCTCATGAAGCGGGTGGGCGGCATCGCGCCGGAGCGGGAGCTGCCGGAGGTGGCGGGGGAGACGTTCAGGAGGTGGTGGCGGGCGCGCGCCGCGGCTGCCGGGGAGCGCGCCGGCCGGACCGTCGTCCTGTGGCCCGACACCTTCACCGACCACCTCTCTCCCGCCGTCGGACGCGCCGCCGTGACCGTGTTCGAAGCCGCGGGCCTGCGGGTCGTCCTGCCGCCCCGCGCGGTCTGCTGCGGGCTCACCCGGGTCTCCACGGGCCAGCTCGGCCAGGCCCGCCGCACCATGCGGCGCACCCTCGGCGTCCTGGCCCCCGCCCTCGCCGCCGGGCTGCCCGTCGCCGTCCTCGAACCGAGCTGCGCCGCCGCCCTGCGCACCGACGTCCCCGAGCTGCTGCCCGATGACCCACGCGCCCGGCAACTCGCCGCCTCCGTCCGGACCTTCGCCGAGACGCTGGAGGAGCTCGCCCCGGACTGGCGGCCTCCGTACATCGGCCGCCCGGTGGCCGGGCAGACGCACTGCCACCAGCACGCCGTCCTGGGCGACGCCGCCGAACGACGCCTGCGGTCCCGCGCCGGGCTCGACGGGGAACTGAGCGGCGGCTGCTGCGGCCTGGCGGGTAACTTCGGCTTCGAGCGCGGCCACTACGAGGTGTCGGTGGCCTGCGCGGAGGAACAACTGCTGCCGGCGGTACGCGGCGCGCCACGGGGGGCGGAGCTGCTGGCGGACGGCTACTCCTGCCGAACCCAGCTCGCCCAACTGGCGGGCCACCGGGCGCGACACCTCGCGGAGGTACTGGCGGAAGCGCTGGGGTGACGATGGCGGGGCCACCGATCGCGGAACCCCGCCCTCCGTAAAGCCGCCGGAGGCCGTGCCCCCGCCGGCTACCCCCGCCCCGCCTCTGCATCCGCCTCCGTCTACGTCTACGTCTACGTCTACGTCTTCGACGGGCCGGAGGAGCGGGAATGGCGGCGCCGGGCAACCTTTAGTAATCGAACGTCTCGAAGGTGACGGCGGCGGTGTCCCCGCCTTCCCAGCGGACGTCCACCCTCACCTCGTCGGCGTGAAGGCGGCCCGGCGGCCTGAGGATGTCGAGGGCGAGCCCTTCCTTCCGTTCCACCACGCTGTCGGATCCCGCCCCCTCCCGCCTGTTCCGCTCTCCGGGGAGCGAAGCGAGCCAGGGGCGGACATCGGCGCGCGGCATGCGGAAGGTGCCCGACTGGGTGTGGCCCGCCAGGCCGCCGGTGAGCTCGGTGCACCGTTGGTCGCTGGCATGGTCGGGAAGCACCCAGTCCATGGCGTACATAGCCTCCGAGCAGGCCTTCGGGCGTTCTTTGAAGCCCTCGTCAACGGTGTCCCCGCCCCTGGTGACGGCGTACGCCAGGCCGCCCGAGGCCGCGATCACGGCCAAAGGGGTGAGCCACAGCGCCTTGCGGCGCTTCGGGCGAGGGGCGGGCGCTGGGATCTCCGTGGCTATAGGCATCAAGAAAGTATGACCTAAGCGACATGACAGCAGGTCAACCAGCCGTAGGAGCGCGGCCGGCCGCCTCCCTGCGGACCGGCCCACCCTCCGCGACGTGATGAGTGTTCGATCCGGACAGGAGACAGGCCCGGATCGCCCCTCAACCTCCAACTCCCGGAACCCGCCCGAAGGGCACCCCGCGTTCCGAAAAAAATAAAGGCAAGCACGCTTGATTGTTTCTGTGGGCACTGCCACGCTCTTCCTGCGACGGGGGTCGACGGGCGTCTCTATGGAGATGACGCGCCGTCAAGTCACCTTTCCCGAGGGGAGTGCGGCGTGGTCGACCCGGTGGAGTTACTCGCGGAACTGCGAGCGGAAGGCGAGGAGCTGGACGGCCTGGTGGCCGGGCTTCCCGCCGAGCGGTGGGCCGAGGCCACCCCCGCGGCCGGGTGGACCGTGGCCCACCAGATCGCCCACCTGGCCTGGACCGACGCCCGGTGCGCCCGGGCCGCCACCGACCCGGACGGTTTCACCCGGGAAGCCACCGCCGCCCTCGCCGCGCCCACCGCCTTCGTCGCCGAGGGCGCCGAGACCCTGGCGCGCACGGCACCCGCCGACCTCCTGGCCCACTGGCGCGAGACCCGCGCCGCCGTGCGGGCCGCCCTGGCCGCCGTGCCGCCCGGGGTGAAGCTGCCCTGGTACGGGCCGCCCATGAGCCCCGCCTCCGCCGCCTCCGCCCGGCTGATGGAGACCTGGGCGCACGGCCAGGACATCGCGGACACCCTGGGCGTCCGCCGCACCCCCACCGCCCGGCTGCGGCACGTGGCGCGCATCGGGGTGCGGGCCCGCGACTACGCCTTCGCCGTTCGCGGACTCCGGCCTCCCGCATCGGAGTTCCGGGTGGAGCTGCTGGCCCCGGACGGGCGGAGCACCTGGGCCTACGGGCCCGAGGGCGCCGCCCAGAGCGTCACCGGCCCCGCCCTGGACTTCTGCCTGCTCGCCACGCAGCGCGCCCACCGCTCGGACCTGGCGCTGACCGCCCGGGGCGCCGACGCCGAGCGGTGGCTGGACATCGCCCAGGCGTTCGCCGGGCCGCCCGGCACCGGCCGCCCGCCGAGAGGAGGCGCACGGTGACCGAACCGCCCCGCACCCCGCCCAGCCTCCTCCGCGAGCCCCTGCGCATCGGCAACGCCTCCGGTTTCTACGGCGACCGCTTCTCCGCCCTGCGCGAGATGCTCACCGGCGGCCCCCTGGACGTGCTCACCGGCGACTACCTCGCCGAGCTGACCATGCTCATCCTCGGCCGGGACCGGCTGAAGGACCCCCGCCGGGGCTACGCGACGTCCTTCCTCTGCCAGCTGGAGGAAGGGCTCGGCCTCGCCGCCGACCGCGGCGTGAAGATCGTCGCGAACGCGGGCGGCGTGAACCCCGCCGGGCTCGCCCGGGAGATCCGGGAACTGGCCGACCGCGTCGGCGTCCCCGTGCGCGTCGCCCACGTCGAGGGCGACGACCTGCGCGGGGAGCGCGACTGGGGCACGGGCGTGCTCACCGCCAACGCCTACCTGGGCGGCGCCGGCATCGCCGGCTGTCTGCGGGCAGGCGCGGACATCGTCGTGACCGGGCGCGTCACCGACGCGGCCCTCGTCACCGGCCCCGCCGCCGCGCACTTCGGCTGGCTCTGCGACGACCTGGACGCGCTCGCCGGGTCGGTCGTCGCCGGGCACGTCCTGGAGTGCGGCACCCAGGCCACCGGCGGCAACTACTCCTTCTTCGAGGAGCTGTCCCGCACCGCCGACCTCCGCCACCCCGGCTTCCCCGTCGCCGAGATCCACGCGGACGGCTCCGCCGTCATCACCAAGCACCCCGGCACGGGCGGCGCCGTCACCGTCGGCACGGTCACGGCTCAGCTGCTGTACGAGACGGCGGGCCCCCGCTACCTCGGCCCCGACGTCACCGCCCGCCTGGACACCGTCCGGCTGAGCGACGACGGCCCCGACCGGGTCCGGATCAGCGGGGTGCGCGGCGAGGCACCGCCCGCCACCCTCAAGACCGGCCTGACCCGGGTGGCCGGCTGGCGCAACGAGGTCGTCTTCGTCCTGACCGGCCTCGACATCGAGGGCAAGGCCCGCCTGGTGCGCGAACAGCTCGAAGCGAGCCTGGCCGGACGCCGCCCCGCCGAGCTCCGCTGGACCCTCGCCCGCACGGACCGGGCCGACGCGGACGTCCAGGAGGAGGCGAGCGCGCTGCTGCGGCTCGTCGTGCGCGATCCCGACCCCGAGTCGGTGGGCCGGGCCGTCAGCGGCGCGGCGATCGAGCTCGCCCTCGCCAGCTACCCCGGCTTCCACGTGACGGCTCCGCCGGGCAAGGGCACCCCGTACGGCGTCTTCGAGGCCGCGTACGTCGACGCGTACAGCGTCCGGCACGTGGCGGTGCTGCCGGACGGCACCCGGGTGCGCGTACCCCCCTCGACGGCGGCACCGTCCATGGACCCCGCGGACGAGACAGCCGGCGCCGAGGGGCCGGAGCCCGTGCCGGAGCCCGCCCTGCCCCCGCCGCTCGCCCCCGGGCCCACCCGGCGCGCCCCCCTCGGCCTGGTCGCCGGGGCCCGCAGCGGCGACAAGGGCGGCTCCGCGAACGTCGGCGTCTGGGTCCGCGGCGACGACGCGTGGCGCTGGCTCGTCCACGAGCTCACCGTCGAGCGCTTTTGCGAACTGCTGCCGGAGACGGCGCCGTTCGCCGTGGAGCGGCACGTGCTCCCCAACCTGCGGGCCCTGAACTTCACCGTCGCCGGCCTGCTCGGCGAGGGCGGCGGCGCCCAGGCCCGCTTCGACCCGCAGGCGAAGGCCGTGGGGGAGTGGCTGCGCGCCCGCTGCCTGGAGATACCGGAGGTGCTGCTGTGACCGTGCTGGCGTCCGCGCTGGACACGTCGGGCCCCGCGTACACGGCCCACCGCGAGGCCATGCTGGAGCGGCTCGCCGCCATCGGGGCGGAGCACGCCAAGGCGCTCGCGGGCGGCGGCGAGAAGTACACCGCCCGCCACCGCGCCCGCGGCAAGCTCCTCGCCCGGGAGCGCGTCGAGCTGCTCCTGGACCCCGACACCCCGTTCCTGGAGCTGTCGCCGCTGGCCGGCTGGGGCAGCGACTACACCGTCGGCGCGTCGATCGTCACCGGCATCGGTGTCGTCGAGGGCGTCGAGTGCCTGATCACCGCCAACGACCCGACCGTGCGCGGCGGGGCCAGCAACCCCTGGACGCTGAAGAAGGCCCTGCGCGCCAACGAGATCGCCCGCGCCAACCGGCTGCCGTGCATCGCCCTCGTGGAGTCCGGCGGCGCCGACCTGCCCAGCCAGAAGGAGATCTTCATCCCCGGCGGGGCGCTGTTCAAGGACATCACCCGGCTGTCGGCCGCCGGGATCCCCACCGTGGCCGTCGTCTTCGGCAACTCCACGGCCGGCGGCGCGTACGTCCCCGGCATGTCCGACCACGTCATCATGGTCAGGGACCAGGCCAAGGTCTTCCTCGGCGGGCCCCCGCTGGTCAAGATGGCGACCGGCGAGGACGCCGACGACGAAGCGCTGGGCGGCGCGGAGATGCACGCCCGCACCTCCGGCCTCGCCGACCACTTCGCCGCCGACGAAGCCGACGCCCTGCGGCAGGCCCGGCGGGTGGTGGCCCGCCTCAACTGGCACAAGGCCCACCCCGATCCCGCGCCCGCCGAGCCCCCGAAGTACGCGGAGGAGGAACTCCTCGGCATCGTCCCCGGCGAGCTCAAGGTGCCCTTCGACCCGCGCGAGGTCATCGCCCGGATCGTCGACGGCTCCGACTTCGACGAGTTCAAGCCGCTGTACGGGCCCAGCCTCGTCACCGGGTGGGCCCGGCTGCACGGCTACCCCGTCGGTGTCCTGGCCAACGCCCAGGGCGTGTTGTTCAGCGCCGAGTCGCAGAAGGCCGCGCAGTTCATCCAGCTGGCCAACCAGCGGGACATCCCCCTGGTCTTCCTGCACAACACCACCGGCTACATGGTGGGCCGGGAGTACGAGCAGGGCGGCATCGTCAAACACGGATCCCTGATGATCAACGCGGTGTCCAACTCCCGCGTCCCGCACCTGTCCGTCCTGATGGGCGCCTCCTACGGGGCCGGCCACTACGGCATGTGCGGACGGGCCTTCGACCCCCGCTTCCTCTTCGCCTGGCCCAGCGCCAAATCCGCCGTGATGGGCCCCCAGCAGCTCGCCGGGGTCCTGTCGATCGTCGCCCGCGCCTCGGCCGCCGCCAAGGGACAGCCCTACGACGACGAGGCCGACGCCGGGCTGCGCGCCATGGTCGAGCGGCAGATCGAGGCGGAGTCGCTGCCGGTGTTCCTCTCCGGACGGCTCTACGACGACGGGGTCATCGACCCCCGCGACACCCGGACCGTGCTCGGGCTGTGTCTCTCCGCCATCCACACGGCGCCGGTCGAGGGCGTGCGCGGTGGCTTCGGCGTCTTCCGGATGTGAGGTTCCCGTGATCCGCTCTGTGCTTGTCGCCAACCGAGGCGAGATCGCCTGCCGCGTCTTCCGCACCTGCCGCGAGCTCGGCATCGCCACGGTCGCCGTGCACGCGGACGCCGACGCCGGCGCCCGCCACGTCCGCGAGGCCGACACATCCGTGCGCCTGCCCGGCTCGGCGCCCGCCGACACCTACCTCCGGGGCGACCTGCTGGTGAAGGCCGCCCTCGCGGCCGGCGCGGACGCCGTCCACCCGGGGTACGGGTTCCTCTCCGAGAACGCGGACTTCGCGCGGGCCGTGCACGACGCGGGCCTGGTGTGGATCGGACCGCCGCCGGCCGCCGTCGAGGCCATGGCGTCGAAGACCCGGGCGAAGGAGCTGATGGCCGCGGCCGGGGTGCCGCTCCTCGCGCCCGTCGACCCCGCGGCGGTACCGGAGACGTCCCTGCCGCTGCTGCTGAAGGCCGCGGCGGGCGGTGGCGGGCGCGGCATGCGCGTCGTGCGCGACCTCGCCGCCCTGCCCGGCGAGCTGGCCTCCGCCCGGGCCGAGGCGGCCGCCGCCTTCGGGGACGGCGAGGTGTTCGCCGAACCATATGTGGAGGGCGGCCGCCACGTGGAGGTGCAGGTCCTCGCCGACGGCCGGGGCACCGTCTGGGCCCTGGGCACCCGCGACTGCTCGCTCCAGCGCCGCCACCAGAAGGTCGTCGAGGAGGCCCCCGCGCCCGGCCTGCCCGACGGCCTGCGGGAGTCCCTGCACACCTGGGCGGCCGACGCCGCACGGGCCATCGGTTACGTGGGCGCGGGCACCGTCGAGTTCCTGCTCTCCGCCGGCGGACGCCCGTACTTCCTGGAGATGAACACCCGGCTCCAGGTCGAACACCCGGTGACGGAGGCCGTGTACGGGGTGGACCTCGTCGCCTGGCAGATCCGCATCGCCGAAGGCCACGCACTGCCGCCGGCCCCGCCCCGGCCCACCGGGCACGCGGTGGAGGCGCGGCTGTACGCGGAGGACCCGGCCCGGGGGTGGCAGCCGCAGACCGGGGTCGTCCACCGGCTGGACCTCGGGCACGGCCCCGCCCTGCGCGTCGACTCCGGCGTCGAGGACGGCGACACCGTCGGCGTCCACTACGACCCCCTGCTCGCCAAGGTCGTCGCCCACGCCCCCACGCGCGAGGAAGCCGTCCGGCTGCTCGCCCGCACCCTGGAACGGGCCCGCATTCACGGCCTCGTCACCAACCGGGACCTGCTCGTGCGCACCCTCCGCCACCCCGGCTTCACCGCCGCGGCGATGGACACCGGTTTCCTCGACCGGCACCTCGCCGACCTCACCGCCGCGGACGAGGACGAGGAGGCCGTGCGGCTCGCCGCCCTCGCCGCCGCCCTCGCCGACGCCGCCGGCCGCCCCTCGCGCTTCGGCGGCTGGCGCAACCTCCCCTCCCAGCCGCAGGTCAAGCGCTACCGCCACGAACCCGCCGGGCGGGAGATCGAGGTGCGCTACCGCCTCGGCCGGGACGGCCTCACCGCCGAGGGCTTCCCCGGCGTCCGGCTGGTGAACTCCGGCCCCGGCCGCGTCGTCCTGGAGACCGGCGGGGTGCGCCGCGCCCTGGACGTGGCCGTCTACGGCACCCGGGTGCACGTCGGCCGCCACGCCCTGACCGCCCTGCCCCGCTTCCCGGAACCCGTCACCCGCGCCGAGCCCGGCTCGCTGCTCGCCCCCATGCCCGGCACCGTCGTCCGCGTCGCGGAGGGCGTCACCGTGGGGGCGCCCGTGACCGCCGGAGCGCCCCTGCTGTGGCTGGAGGCGATGAAGATGGAACACCGCGTCGTCGCCCCCGCCACCGGCACGCTCACCGCCCTGCACGCCGGCCCCGGCCGGCAGGTCGAGGTCGGAGCCCTGCTCGCCGTCGTCACCGAGACCGAGGAGCCCACGCCATGAGCACCGCCCTCATCGAGAGTCAGGAACACCGCGACCTGCGCACCGCCGTCGCCGCCCTCGGCCGCCGCTACGGTCACGACTACATGGCCGCGGCCGTCCGCGACGGCAAGCACACCGACGAGCTCTGGCGGGAGGCCGGCAAGCTCGGCTACCTCGGCGTCAACCTGCCGGAGGAATACGGCGGCGGCGGAGGCGGCATCGCCGAACTGTCCATCGTCCTGGAAGAACTGGGCACCGCGGGCTGCCCCCTGCTGATGATGGTCGTCTCGCCCGCCATCTGCGCCACCGTGATCGCCCGCTTCGGCACCGGCGCGCAGAAGCACCGCTGGCTGCCCGGGCTCGCCGCCGGCACCCTCAAGATGGCCTTCGGCATCACCGAGCCCGAAGCCGGCTCCAACTCCCACCGCATCACCACCACCGCCCGCCGCAACGGCACCGACTGGATCCTCACCGGCCGCAAGGTCTTCATCTCCGGTGTGGACGCCGCCGACGCCACCCTGATCGTCGGCCGCACCGAGGACGCCCGCACCGGCAAACTCAAGCCCTGCCTGTTCATCGTCGACCGCGACGCCCCCGGCTTCACGTACCACCGCATCCCCATGGAACTCGCCGCACCGGAAAAGCAGTTCGAGCTCGTCATCGACGACGTCCGGCTGCCCGCGGACGCCCTCGTCGGTGACGAGGACGCGGGACTGCTCCAGCTGTTCGCCGGGCTCAACCCCGAGCGGATCATGACGGCCGCGTTCGCCACCGGCATGGCCCGCTTCGCGCTCACCCGGGCCGTCGACTACGCCCGCACCCGACAGGTGTGGCAGGGGCCCATCGGCTCCCACCAGGCCGTCGCCCACCCGCTCGCCCAGTCGCACATCGAAGTCGAACTTGCCCGGCTGATGACGCAGAAGGCGGCCCACCTCTACGACGCGGGCGACGACGCCGCCGCGGGCGAGGCCGCGAACATGGCCAAGTACGCCGCCGCCGAAGCCGCCGTCCGCGCCGTCGACCACGCGGTGCACACCCTCGGCGGCAACGGCCTCACCACCGAGTACGGCCTCGCGTCGCTGATCACGGCGGCGCGGGTGGCGCGGATCGCCCCGGTCAGCCGGGAGATGATCCTCAACTACGTCTCCCACCAGACTCTGGGACTCCCCAAGTCCTACTGAAGGGAAAGGGGTTCGCCGGTGCTCGTTCGCCGCTCGTCCGCTGATGGCATCACCGGGCTGACGCTCGACTCACCGCACAACCGCAACGCCCTCTCCGCCCGGCTGGTGGCGGAGCTGCACGACGCCCTCACCGCGGCGGCGGCCGACCCCGCCACCCGCGCCGTCCTCCTCACCCACACCGGTGGCACCTTCTGCTCGGGCGCCGACCTCACCGAGGCGGGCACCGGCGCCGAGGGCCCGCTGGGGCTGGCCCGCCTCCTGCGGGCGGTCGTGGAACTGCCCAAACCCGTCGTCGCCGCGGTCAACGGGCACGTCCGGGCCGGCGGTCTCGGGCTGCTGGGGGCCTGCGACATCGCCGTGGCGGGCGCGGGCGCCTCCTTCGCGTTCACCGAGGCGCGGCTCGGCCTGGCCCCCGCCGTCATCTCCCTGCCCCTGCTGCCCCGCCTGGATCCCCGGGCGGCCGCCCGGTACTACCTGACCGGCGAGCGCTTCGACGCCACCGAAGCCGCCCGCATCGGGCTGATCACCGTCGCCGGGGAGCCCGAGGCGGTCCTCGGGCCGCTCCTGGACGGGCTGCGCAGAGCCTCCCCGCAAGGGCTCGCCGAGTCCAAACGGCTCCTCACCGCCGGTGTGCTGCGGGTGTTCGACCGAGACACGCAGGACCTCGCCGACCGCTCGGCCCGGCTGTTCGCCTCGGAAGAGGCCCGGGAGGGCATGACCGCGTTCCTGGAGCGGCGGGACCCCGCATGGGCCCGGTGACCGCCACCGGCCCCAAGCAGGACCGCAGCCGGGCCACCCGGCAGCGCCTGCTGGAGGCGGCCATCGCCTGCCTGGCGGAGCACGGCTGGGCCGGTTCGACGGTGGCCGTGGTCGCCGGCCGGGCCGGGGTGTCGCGGGGTGCCGCCCAGCACCACTTCCGCACCCGGGAGGACCTCTTCATGGCCGCCGTCGAGTACGTCGGCGACCAGCGGTCGGCCGCGGTACGGGACCTGCTGCCCACGGTGCGGCAGATCCTGGGCCCGGCCCGCACCCACCTCGTCGTCGAGGAACTCGTCGGCCTGTACACCGGCCCGCTCTTCCGCGCCGCCCTCCACCTGTGGATCGCCGCCTCCGACGAGGAGCCGCTGCGCACCCGGGTGCGGGAGCTGGAGGCGCGGACCGGCCGGGAGGTCCACCGCATGGCCCTGGACCTCCTCGGCGCCGACGAGGCACAGCCCGGGGTGCGGGAGACCGTCCAGGGCCTGCTCGACATGGCCCGCGGCCTCGGGCTCGCCAACCTGCTCACCGACGACCGGGCCCGGCGCGAGCGCGTCGTGAGCCAGTGGGCCGGCATCCTCGACGGCGTACTGCGCCGGCCCGGCTGAGCGGACGTGGCGCAGCCCTGCGCGGTTCGGCCGCGCCCCGAAGGGGCGCGGGGAACTGCGCGACCGGCCACGACGCGCCCGCAGATGACGCGCCGGCTTTCAGCGGGCGCTCGGGGCCCGCTCAGCTGCCCGAGATATCCCCGTACCCCGCGATCTCCCGCGGGTCGCGGGGGCCCGGCCCCACATAGCGGGCCGAGGGCCGCACAAGCCGGCCCGTGCGCTTCTGCTCCAGGATGTGGGCGCTCCAACCGGCCGTCCGGGCACAGGTGAACATCGACGTGAACATGTGCGCCGGGACCTCCGCGAAGTCCAGGACGATGGCCGCCCAGAACTCCACGTTCGTCGCCAGCACCCGGTCCGGGCGGCGGTTGTGGAGCTCCTCCAGGGCGGCCTTCTCCAGGGCCTCCGCGACCTCGAAGCGGGGCGCGGCGAGCTCCTTGGCCGTCCGGCGCAGCACGCGCGCGCGGGGGTCCTCGGCCCGGTAGACGCGGTGGCCGAAGCCCATGAGGCGCTCGCCGTTGTCCAGCGCCTGCTTGACGTATGCCTTCGCGTCGCCCGTGCGCTCGATCTCCTCGATCATCCCGAGGACGCGGGAGGGCGCGCCGCCGTGCAGCGGCCCGGACATGGCGCCGACCGCGCCGGAGAGCGCGGCGGCGACGTCGGCGCCCGTGGAGGCGATGACGCGGGCGGTGAACGTGGAGGCGTTCATGCCGTGCTCGGCGGCGGACGTCCAATAGGCGTCGACGGCTTTGACGTGCTTGGGGTCGGGCTCGCCGCGCCAGCGCTTCATGAACCGCTCGACGACCGTGTCCGCCTTGTCGATCTCCCGCTGCGGCACCATGGGCAGGCCCTGGCCGCGCGCCGACTGGGCGACGTAGGACAGCGCCATCACCGCGGCCCGCGCGAGGTTGTCGCGCGCGGTGGCCTCGTCGATGTCCAGGAGCGGCTTCAGGCCCCAGACGGGGGCGAGCATCGCGAGCGCCGACTGCACGTCGACGCGGATGTCACCGGAGTGCACCGGGATCGGGAACGGCTCGGCGGGCGGCAGACCGGGGTTGAAGGAGCCGTCGACGAGCAGGCCCCAGACGTTCCCGAAGGACACCTGGCCGACGAGATCCTCGATGTCCACGCCTCGGTAGCGGAGAGAGCCGCCTTCCTTGTCGGGTTCGGCGATCTCCGTCTCGAACGCGACGACTCCTTCGAGTCCGGGTACGAAGTCGGACATCAGGCGGCTCCTCATGATGTGTACGACAGGCGAGTGCCGAGCCGGTTACGCGGCGCTGTATCGCGGCTCGCGGTCCGTTATCGGTCAATCCGGTGATGCCCCGCACGGCAGGCTTTCACCCGGTTCCGCGCCCGGCCCTTCGCGGGCGGCGGTTTCCGGGATTCAGGGCGGTCACGATAGCTGGTGAGGTGCGGGCCTCACAGCTACCCGCCCTGCGATTTTGGAGGGTTCGCCACAAGCGGGGAAGGGTGATGTCCGGCACACTGCGGGTTTTTCCCGCGCGAGGATTACCGCGCGCCGGCACCGGGCAAGCTGAGGGGCTGCGTTCGCGTGGCAGCTGCTGAAAGGATGAGCGCGTGACGCACGCCGACGAGTTTTCCGCCGAGTTCCACGGCGGCGCCCTCGACCCCGCCGCCATGCGCGAGCAGTACGTTTCCGAGGGCCTCTTGGAAGACGACCTCGCCCCGGCCCCGTACGAGCAGTTCGCGCTCTGGTTC
Organism: Streptomyces sp. NPDC046215; assembly: GCF_040646215.1. Classification (NCBI taxonomy): domain Bacteria; kingdom Bacillati; phylum Actinomycetota; class Actinomycetes; order Kitasatosporales; family Streptomycetaceae; genus Streptomyces; species Streptomyces sp. NPDC046215. Next base: position 93,817 of record NZ_JBEYZW010000016.1, read on the forward strand.
GCGCAGGCGTTCGCCGGCGGGCTCCAGGAGCCCAACGCGATGGTCCTGTCGACCGCGGACGCCGCCGGCCGGCCCAGCTCCCGGACGGTCCTGCTCAAGGGCTACGACGAGCGCGGCTTCGTCTTCTACACCAACTACGGCTCCCGCAAGGCCGGTGACCTGACGGCCAATCCGTACGCCTCGCTGCTCTTCCCCTGGCACCCGCTCGCCCGTCAGGTCATCGTCTCCGGCAGCGCCGGCCGGGTGGACGCGGCGGAGACCGCGGCGTACTTCCACTCGCGGCCGCGCGGTTCGCAGCTCGGGGCGTGGGCGTCCGCCCAGTCGACGGTGGCCGGCTCGCGCGCCGAGATCGACGCGGCGTACGAGCGGCTGGCGGCGCGCTACCCGGAGGGGGAGCCGGTGCCCGTGCCGCCGGGCTGGGGCGGCTTCCGGGTGGTGCCGGAGACGGTGGAGTTCTGGCAGGGGCGCGAGAACCGCCTGCACGACCGGCTGCGCTATGTGCGCGCCGGTTCCGGCTGGCGCGTCGAACGGCTCTGCCCTTAAGGCGTGGCCGGCGGTTTTCGGCTGCGGGTTCGTTGTTGCCGCCTGTGGCGGCGAGCGCCCTGCGGGCGCGTCCGTCCAGTTGTGGAGAACGCAGACGATCCGTGGGCCGGCTACCGCCGCGCCCTGCGGCGCGGCGGTGCCGAGCGGACGACTCGGCGGCCCACGGATCGGGTGACTGCTGGGGATTGGCCGGCAACGCCGGCGCTGCGCTTGGCGCGACGACGGGCGCTAGCCCGCAGTCACCTCACGCGTCCGGAAAGAAATCATGTCCCGAACCACCTCCCTTCTCGTGTGCTCACCACCCTAGGAAGCCCCCCGGCGCCCGACAACCCAATTTCCGGTGGGCAACGATTTTCGCGAAGACGGTGTGGTGCCCATCACGGTCGAGTTGAATACCGGACGTGCAGGACATGCAGCCGCGTCCGCCTGGGGGTACCTCGTGACCGCACCACACCCGTCCGGCCCCGCCCGTCCGGAAGCCCTTCCCGAGGCCGGGCCCGAGAGCGACGGCGCCGATCTGCTCGCGGCACTCCTCGACGGGATGGACGCCGCCCTGTGCGCCTTCGACGCGAGCGGCACGGTCACCCACTGGAACCGCGAGGCCGAACGGATACTGGGCTGGACCGCCGCGGAGGCCGTCGGCCGGCAGGGCCTGGACGGCTGGGCGGTACGGGCGGCCGACGCCGAGGAGGTCACCGCCCGCCTGATCGGCGCGATGCGCTCACCGGGCCGGCAGGTCCACGAGTTCGCGCTCCTCACCAAGGACGGCGGCCGCGTCCTGGTCCGCACCCAGCTGTCCGCCGTGCCCGGCCCGGACGGCACCCCCGCCGGCGCGTACTGCGCCTTCAGCGAGGTGCACACCCAGATCGACCTGGAGCGGTCGATCGCCCTGAGCGAGGCCCTCTTCGGGGACGCGTCCTGGAGCGTGGTCCTCGTCGACGCCGACCTGCGCCCCGCCCTCGCCAACGCCCACGCCGCCCGCGCCCTGCGCACGGGCCGCACGGCCCTCCTGGGCCGCCCGCTGGGCGAACTCCTGGACCAGGGCGTGGAAGAGGTCGAGGGGGCCCTCCAGCACGTCCTGGCGGCCGGCGCGCCGCCCGCGCCCACCGACCTGTGGGTGACCCTGCGCGACCAGGGCGGGGCGCCGCCCGAGCGCCGCTGCTGGCGCAGCGGCTTCCTGAAGCTGGCCTCCCCGCTCGCGGAGGAGCCCGTTCCGCTGGGGGTGGCCTGGCTGTTCCTCGACGTGACGGCGGCCCGGCTGGCGGAGCAGGAGAGCGCGCGGCTGCGGTTCCGCGGCAGCCAGCTGCACCGTGCCGGGCGGGCGGTCGCCGAGTGCGAGGACCCCATGGAGGCCGCCTCCCTCTACCTGGACTTCGCCCTCGCGGGCTTCGCCGACCACGCCGTGGTCGACCTGCTGCCCGCCCCGCAGGCGGCGCCCGAGCCACCGGTCTCCCTCGTCCGGTCCGCCGCGACGCCCACCGGCGCGCCCGGGCCCTGCCCGGCGGTCGGCCGGGGCGGGATCCCCGTGCCGTACGGCGAGGGCCACCCGGCGCTCCAGGCGGTCGAGCGCTGCGGCTCGGTGCGCGCCGCGTCGGACTGCACGGAGAGCTGGGCCGCGGCCCGCAAGTGGCCGGAAGGCACCGTGCACGCCCTGGCCACGGTGCTGCGCAGCCGGGGCCGGACGGTGGGCGTGGTGACGTTCCTGCGCGGCCCGTCCCGCCGCCCGTTCGACCGCGGGGACGCCACGTACGCGGAGGACATCGCGTCCAGGGTGGCGGCGTCGGTGGACCTGGCACTGGTGGCGGAGCGGTAGCCACGGCCACGGCGCCCGGCAGTCCGCGCGCCCGGTGAAGGGGCGCGGGGAACGGCGCGAGCAACCAAGAACGCGCCGCAGACGACGCGCTCAGCCCGGCTGAAGGGGCGCGGGGAACGGCGCGCCCAGCCACGAACGCGCCGCAGACGACGCACTCAGCCCGGCTGAAGGGGCGCGGGGAACGGCGCGAGCGACCACAACGCACCCGCGGACGACGACCGCACCCCCCGAAGAAACCACTCAGTGCCGGAAAAAGATCCGATCCCCGTAGTCATCCATGACCCGCCCGTTCCACTCATGGCCCCCGTCGACGTTCCCCGAACGCAGCATCGGCGGATCGATGCCCCGGGCGGCCAGCTCCCCCGCCGCCGAGGCGACGACGGCCTGCATCAGCGCGCTGGTGACCACCGTGGAGGCCGGCCCGAACGGCGCGGCGATGCCGTCGGCGGTCAGCTCCGCGTCCCCGATGGCGATCTTGCTGTCGATGACGAGGTCGCAGTGGTCCTTGAGGAACGTCCCCGACACGTGCCGGGACCGCGTCCGCTCGGCGTAGGCGAGCGACGTGACGCCGATGACCTTCAGGCCCAGCGCCCGGGCGTTCTGCGCCATCTCCACGGGGAGCGAGTTCCGCCCGGACAGCGAGATGACGACCAGTACGTCACCGGGCTGGACGGGGCTGGTGTCCAGGACCGCGCCGGCCAGCCCGTTCACCCGCTCCAGCGCGCTGCCGAGCGTGGCCGGCATGACGTCGAGGCCCACGACCCCGGGCACCGCGAGCAGGTTGACCAGCGCGAGGCCGCCCGCCCGGTAGACGATGTCCTGCGCGGGCAGCGAGGAGTGCCCGGCGCCGAAGACGAAGAGCCGCCCGCCGTCCGCCACGGCGTCGGCGAGCAGGGCACCGGCTGCGGCGATGTGCTCCGCCTCCTCGTCCCGCACCCGCTGCAGCAGCCCGATCGCGGCGTCGAAGAACTGCCCGGCCAGCTTGTTCTCGCTCATCGCTGAGGGGGCTCCTTGGGTCGGGATCCGGTGGCGCGCACGGTCTGGGCGTACGCTCGTGGCGCGGATCACGTTGCGGTCTGGACCAGCGCCCTGTCAATACGGCACCGGCGGGCAATGCCGTACGCGGCACCGTTGTCGGTGATATGCGTCAGAATTGGGTCCAGGGGCCAGCGCACGACTTATCAAGGGGCACGCATGTCCGGACTGATCGACACCACGGAGATGTATCTCCGCACCATTCTCGAGCTGGAGGAGGAAGGTGTGGTCCCCATGCGCGCGCGCATCGCCGAGCGGCTCGACCAGAGCGGTCCGACGGTGAGCCAGACCGTCGCGCGCATGGAGCGCGACGGCCTGGTCTCGGTCGCCGGCGACCGGCACCTGGAGCTCACCGAGGAGGGCCGCCGCCTGGCGACGCGCGTCATGCGCAAGCACCGCCTCGCGGAGTGCCTCCTCGTCGATGTGATCGGCCTGGAGTGGGAGCAGGTGCACGCCGAGGCGTGCCGCTGGGAGCACGTGATGAGCGAGGCCGTGGAGCGGCGGGTGCTGGAGCTGCTGCGCCACCCCACCGAGTCGCCCTACGGCAATCCGATCCCGGGCCTGGAGGAGCTGGGCGAGAAGGCCGAGCCGGACCCGTTCCTCAACGCCGGCATGGTCAGCCTGATGGATCTGGAGCCCGGCGCCGAGGCGAAGAACGTCATCGTGCGGCGCATCGGCGAGCCCATCCAGACCGACCCCCAGCTGATGTACACGCTGCGCCGCGCCGGCGTGCAGCCGGGCGCGGTGGTGACGGTGACGGAGTCCGCGGGCGGGGTCCTGGTGGGCAGCGGTGGCGAGGCCGCGGAGCTGGAGGCGGACATCGCCCAGCACGTTTTCGTCGCCAAGCGGTAGCAGAGCAGCAGCCGGGCGACAGCCGCTGACGGTACGGCGCTGGAAAAAGACGGGCGGCCCCTCACAGGGGCCGCCCGTCGGCGTTCCCGGCCCCGGCCGCCGTCCGTCCGCCGCGGCTGCGGGCGGGGCAACTCCCTTGAATCCGGCGGGAGTCGGTGTAATGGACGCGTGGGGCCCGCGGGCGTGTCACGCTGTCGCTGACGCATATGCGGGGTGCGCCGTCGTCCGGGAAGGGAGCTTGCGGTGGGGGCGGTGACCGGTCGTGCGAGGGCCCCGGCGCCCTTTCGAGCAGCCGGGGCCCTGCCTCCCCATATACCCCCGCGGCGACCCGGAGCCCCGAGCTCCCAGGGTCCGCCCCGCGGACCTTTCTTCCCCGAGCGGTCCGCGCCCAGGTCGAATACTCCCCTGAGCGCCGACGGTCAACCCTTCTGCAAGGTCACTCGAACGAGGGGTGTTGCCCGGAACACGCATGCATTCGAATGTCAGTTCTCTACAGTTGGGCTCTGCTCGGGGGAGAAGTGGGAGTGCCAGGACTCATGGTGCGGCGTATCGACGTGAGCGGGAGCGGCGGAGTGCGGCTCGCGGCCTGGGAGTTCGCCGACCCGCCGCAGGCCGGCGGCCGGAACGGCGCGGGCGCGGTGCTGCTGCTCCACGGCCTGCTGGGCCGGGCGGCGCACTGGGCCGAGACCGCCCGCTGGCTCTCCGTCCGCCACCGCGCGGTCGCCCTCGACCAGCGGGGCCACGGCCGCAGCGGACGCCCCGCCGACGGCCCCTACACCCGCGAGGCGTACGTCGCCGACGCCCAGGCCGCCGTCGAGCACCTGGGGCTCGCGCCCGTCATCCTCATCGGCCACGCCATGGGCGCCCTGACGGCCTGGCAGCTCGCCGCCCGCCGCCCCGACCTCGTCCGGGCCCTGGTCATCTGCGACATGCGGGCCTCCGCCCTGGGGGCGGCCGGCCAGCGCGAGTGGGGCGAGTGGTTCCGGTCCTGGCCGGTCCCCTTCGCCACGCTCGCGGACGTCCGCAAGTGGTTCGGCGAGGACGACCCGGCCCTGGAGCGGCCCAAGCCGGCCCGCGGTGATTTCTACGCCGAAGTGATGGCCGAGCGGGCGGACGGCTGGCGCCCGGTCTTCTCCCGCCGCCAGATGCTCCTCGCCCGCGAGACCTTCGTCCACGACGCCCACTGGGAGGACCTCGCCCTGGTCGAGTGCCCCACCCTCGTCGTCCGCGGCCTCGACGGCGAGCTGGGCCGCGCCGAGGCCCAGGAGATGGTCCGCGTCCTTCCGCGCGGCACCTACGCCGAGGTCCCCGACGCGGGCCATTTCGTCCACTACGACCAGCCGGAGGGCTGGCGCCGGGTGGTGGAGCCCTTCCTGGGGGCGGCCGCGCCGGCGTAGCGGGGCGCGGGTCGGGACCGCGCGCCGACATTAATTCAACAAGCGTTGACATAATTCGGGTGCCGGGTGTGCACTGGAAGTACGGCATGAACGGCGTGTACGCCGCGTACCGCCCTGCCCCGTCCCCGAGGAGATGTCATGTCCTCCCCACTGTCTTCGTCGTCCCATTTCTCACCTTCCTCCGCCGATGCCCGTGATGCGGATGTCCTCGTCGTCGGCGCGGGCCCCACCGGGCTGCTGCTCGCCGGGGACCTCGCCGCCGCCGGGGTGCGGGTCGTGCTGCTGGAGCGGCGGGCCCGGGAGTCCAACCTCACGCGGGCGTTCGCCGTGCACGCGCGGACCCTGGAGGTCCTCGACGCCCGGGGGCTCGCCGAGGACCTCCTCGCCACCGGGCTGTTCGCCCCCACCGCGCGGATCTTCGGACGGGCCCGGATCGACCTGTCGACACTGCCCAGCCGCTTCCCCGGCGTTCTGATCACTCCGCAGTACGAGACCGAGCGGGTGCTGGAGGAGCGCGCCGTGAAGTGCGGGGCGGAGATCCGGCGCGGCGCCCGGGTCACCGGCGTGCGGCAGGACGCCCACGGCGTCGAGCTGGACGTCACGGCGGACGGGCAGGACGGCGGGGAGACCGTACGCCTGCGCGCCGCCTACGCGGTCGGCGCCGACGGTGTGCACAGCTCCGTACGGCAGGCCCTGGGCATGCCCTTCCCGGGGAAGTCGGTCCTCCGCTCGGTCATGCTCGCCGATGTCCGCCTCGGCACCGAGCCCGACGGGCTGCCCGCCTTCAACGCCGTCGCCGAGGGCTTCTCCCTGCTCGTCCCCTTCGGGGACGGCTGGTACCGGGCCATCGTCTGGGAGCGCGGCTGCCGCCTGCCCTCGGACGCCCCCGTCGACATGGACGTCCTCCGGGCCGTCACCCGCGCCGCCTTCGGCACGGACTTCGGGATCGGCGCGCCCCGCTGGACCTCGCGCTTCCACAGCGACGAACGTCAGGTGCCCCGCTACCGCGACGGCCGGGTCTTCCTCGCCGGGGACGCCGCCCACGTCCACTCACCCGCCGGCGGCATGGGCATGAACGCCGGGATCCAGGACGCCGCCAACCTCGCCTGGAAGCTCGCCGCCGTCCTCCAAGGCCGGGCGGACGACGGCCTGCTCGACACCTACCACGGCGAACGGCACCCCGTCGGCAAGCTCGTCCTGCGCCTGAGCGGGGCCATCGTGCGCGCCGCGCTGCTCGCCTCGCCCGTCGCCCGGGGGCTGCGCGACGTGGCGACCGTCGCCGCCCGGGGCCTGCCGTTCGCCACCCGGCGCGGGGCGCTCCTGGTGTCCGGCATCGGCATCGACTACCCCGCGCCGCCCGGCGCCCACCCCCTGACCGGGCGGCGCGCCCCCGACCTGCCGCTCGCGGAGACCGCCGACGGGCCCGCCCGGCTGTACGAGGCGCTGCGCGCCGGCCGGTTCGTCCGGGTCCTGCCGCGCGGTGCGAGTGCCGGGCCGGAGGACGGCGTCACCACCGTCACCCGTGCCGACGCCGCCCGCGTCACCTTGCTCGTCCGGCCCGACGGGCACGTGGCGTCGGCGTCAGAAGGGTGAACGCGGCGGGACGGGAGGGGGATGGGAGGAGCGACGGCGGACGGCGCGGCCGGGTTCAGCGGCGGCGCGCGTCCGCGGCGTCCCGACCGCAGGCGTACGCCAGCGCGCTGACCAGCTCCTCCGCGTCGGGCAGCCAGCGGTTGGCGGCGGTGGGCTGGCGCGCCCACTGCACCGATCCGCGCGCGCCCATCCGGGTCGGCGGGGCGACCACGTAATCGCCCTCGCCGCGCGCGATCAGATCCAGCGAGGAGGGGTGCCAGCCCAGCTTCCGGGCCAGCTCCCCGACCTTCAGCGCCCCGCCGGGCAGCACGAAGAACAGCATCCGCCGGTACGGGGTGCAGGTGATCGGCCCGAGCTGGATGTCCATGCGCTCCATGCGGGCGAGCGCCAGGCAACCGGCGGTCTCCGGCACGTCGAGCGCGTCGAAGGTGCGGCCGGTCGGCAGCAGGACCGAGGCGGCGGGCTGTCTGGCCCACATCCGGCGGGCGGCGACGGCGCTGCCGGTGGCCTGGTTCGCCCAGTCCGGCCGGGCCGGATGCGCCCCGGGGGCCGGGCAGTCGGGCTCACCGCACGAGCAGCGCTCCCGCCCCTCGTCGGCCTCCAGCCACGTGCCGGCGAAAACGTCCCAGTGCCGCTCCTCCGCGTATCGAACCGCGGCGTCGAGCAGCTGCTCGCCGCGCTGTTGGGGGATCCGCGGTGCTCCTACTCCGATGGTCTCTTCCACGTTCATCACAACTCCCCTTGTCACCAGGGGTTACGGCTCAGGGTCACGCTTGTCGGCGGCGGCCCGATATGCACGTGGGGCGCACGGATGCATGTACGGGGGCGCAGGGGCGGGTTCCCCGCCGAGGGTGGGTAGCCACCTGCGAGGCGCGGGGGCGGGACGACTCAAGACCGTTGTCGTCCGGCTTTTGCCGCCTTTGCTGTCATTACCGTTAAGTCCGCATTCTCCGGACATCCAGGGGGCAAAGATCACAGGGGAAGGCGCTCTCAGCTGTTCCAGCTTCTCCACACCTCGCGGCGGCACCTGCCGCGAACGCTTAGCAGTATCAGGGGGTACAGCATGGCCGCACGGCCACTCGTGGCGCGGCAGCCGAACGAACGGCTGCAGGCGCTCATTCAGGAAGCCGCCTGTTCCAACGCCGGCCTGGCCCGGCGCGTCAATATGTGCGGCGCCGAGCACGGTCTCGATCTGCGGTACGACAAAACGTCCGTAGCGCGGTGGCTGCGCGGCCAGCAGCCGCGGGGGCGCGCCCCCGCGATCATCGCGGAGGCGCTCGGCCGCAAGCTGGGCCGTACGGTCACGATCGACGAGATCGGCATGGCCAACGGCAAGAATCTCGCCTCGGGGGTCGGCCTCCAGTTCTCCCCGACCGTCCTGGGCGCGATCGAGCAGGTCTGCGAGCTGTGGCGCAGCGACGTCGGCCGCCGGGACTTCCTCAGCGGCACCTCGGTGGCGTCCTCCGCGCTCGTCGAGCCCAGCCGCGACTGGCTGATCACCGGCGCCGACGCCCAGGTCGCGCGGAACGCCGGGGCCCGCGTCGGATCGTCCGACGTCGACGCCGTACGGGCCACGACCGAGGCCCTCGTGGAGCTCGACCACCGGTACGGCAGCGGGCACGTCCGGCCCGTGGTGGTCCACTACCTCAACAGCGTCGTCTCCGGGCTGCTCGCCGGCTCCTACCGGGAATCCGTGGGGCGTGAACTCTTCGCGGCCGTCGCCCGGTTGACGGAGCTGGCCGGCTACATGGCCGTCGACACCGGCCAGCCCGGCCTCGCCCAGCGGTACTACATCCAGGCGCTGCGGCTCGCCCAGGCCGCCGGGGACCGCGGCTACGGCGGCTACGTCCTGGCCGCCAGCATGAGCCACCTCGCCGCCTCCCTGGGCAACCCCAGGGAGATCGCCCAGCTCGCGAAGGCGGCGCAGGAGGGCGCACGGGGGCACGTCACACCGCGTGCCGAGGCGATGTTCTGCGCGGCCGAGGCCCGGGGGCACGCGCTCCTGGGCGACGCGCGCTCCTTCCAGGCCGTGGCCACCCGGGCCCTGGCCAAGCTCGAACAGGCCGACAACAAGGAGGAGTCCGGCGACGACCCGGCGTGGATCCGGCACTTCGACCACGCCTACCTCGCGGACGAACTGGCCCACTGCCACCGCGACCTCGGCCAGGCCGAACTGGCCCGCCGGCAGGCGGAGGACGCCATCGCCGGCCACCCCGAGGGCCGCGTCCGCCGCCGCGCGATCGGCATGCTGCTCCTGGCCACCGCCCAGGTCCAGCAGCGCGACGTGGACGAGGCGTGCGCCACGGGGGCGCGCGCGCTGGAGTTGCTGGGGACGCTGCGGTCGAATCGGGGGGCGGAGTACCTGGACGACTTCCAGCAGCGCCTGGCTCCCTACCGGGAGGAGCCGGTGGTGCGGGAATTCGGGGCGAGGTTGGAGGTACAGGCGGCTTAGCGGGCTGCCGCCCCTGCGGAGGGGGCGGGCCGGGCCACGGAGGGGTTGCCGCTACCGCCCCCTCCGCGGCGGCCCGCCCCCGGGCCGGGGTGCGGCCGGTGGCCGATGGCGCGGCCTTCGGCCGGCCGGGTCACCGACCGGCCGAAGGCCGTGAGCGAGGTCGCGGTCCGGCTTGCCCGGCGAGGCTCGGCGGCCGGTGTCCAACCGGGGGTTACGGCCGGGTCTGTGGGCCCGGCGGGGCTTTGCAGTTTGCGGTTGGCCGGGTGGACGCTCTCGTCGGGGTCGCCGGTCGGCCGAAGGCCGTGAGTGAGGCTGCGGTTCGGCGCGCCCGGCGCTGGATGTGTGAGGTCGGACTTTTGGCTGTGGACTGCGGCCGGGTCTGTGGGCCCGGCGGGGCGCTGTGGGGTGCGGCTGGCCGGGCGGTGGATCCGGGCCGTGGTCCGCCGGCGCGCGTCGCTGGGTGAGGCAGGGGCGGAGGCGCCGCCTACCGGCATGAGCCGCGGGTGAGGCCGCGCTTCGGGCCGCTCGGCCGAGGGCCGCCGGCTGAGCGATGCGGTCGGCCGCGCAAGGTGACGGCCGGCGGTGAGGGGTGCGGGGCCGGGCCGCCGGTGACCGGCGGGGGGACCGAGGTTCGGTTCGCTCGGCCTCGGGCCGTCGGCGTGGGTTGATCCGGGCCGGTCGTCCCCTGGGCGTGGCTCCCGTCGACGGGAGCAGGGCACGTCGATACCCGTGCACGGCAGTGCGCCCGCGAGGGGCCTCGGCGGGGACAGGGGAGCCGCCGCCCGTCAGGGAACTGGTACCGGACTGGTACGGGACCGGCACAGAGTCCATGGTCGAACACCGGAGCGACCCGGTAGCGTGAGTCGACGCTTCCGTAAGTCCCGTACAGCTTGAGGAGTCCCGGTGTCGCAGAGCGGACAGGGAAACGTGCCGGGTGCCAACCGGCACCGCGCGCCCGCGGCCGGTGAGTCCTGGGGGGAGCCCTGGGGTGCCGGTGCGCACCGTGCGCCCCTGCCTCCCGAGGCTCCGCCGGGTGCGCCCCGTCCGCCCGCCCACGCGCCGGGCCGGCCCGCCGCGGGGGACTCCGAGGCCACCCAGTACCTGGCGCCCCCGCTCGGCGACGCCCCCGGCGCGGGCCCCGCGCCGGACGCCGGTTCGGAGGCGACCCGGTACCTCCCGCCGGTGGGGGCGGGCCCCGTCCCGGGCGCCCCGCCGCCGCCCGCCCCGTACGCGCAGGGCGCGCCGGGCGGAAGCGCCGAGGCCACGCAGTACCTGCCGCCGGTGGGCTCCGGTCCGCTGCCCGCGGCGGACGGCGGCGCGGACGGCCCGCAGTACCTGCCGGCGCCCGGCGACGGCTACCCGGAGTCCGGTGCCGCGACCCAGTACTTGCCGCCGGTCGGCGACGGCCCTGCCCCCGAGCCCGCGTCAGCGGCGACCCAGTACCTGCCCCCGGTGAGCGCCGCCCCGGCGTCACCGCAGGCGGAGCCCGCCACCCAGTACCTCCCGCCGGTCGGCGCCGGGGCCGCTCCGGAGTCCGGTGCGGCCACCCAGTACTTGCCGCCGGTCGCCGCGGGCCCGCCCCCCGGCGCCGCCTCCGCGGCCACCCAGTACCTGCCGCCCGTCGGCACCGGCCGCACGCCGCCGCAGGCCCCGCAGGGCGACGCTGCCACCCAGTACCTGCCGCCCGTACCCGGCGGCCCGGCGCCGTCCCCGGCCACCGGGGAGCGCCCGCCGCCCGCCGAGTTCGACGGGCTGTTCCGCACCGAGGGCGGCTCGCTGCGCGCCGGGCCCGCCCAGCAGCTGCCGCCCGCCCGGGGCCCCGTCCCCCCGCCGCCGCCCGCGCCCCGGGCGCCCGCGCCCCCGCAGCCTGCCGGGCGCCGGCGGAAGATCCCGACCGCCGCGATCGTCGGCATCGTCGTCGCCGGCTGCGCCGCCGCCGGGCTCGGCGCGGGCGCGCTGCTCAGCGGCGGGGATGAGGGCAAGAGCACGCAGCAGGAGAACACGGCGGTCAGCTCGGCCACCCCGGACGCCCCCGCGAAGGACGAAGGCGGCAAGAACCAGCCGTCGCCGGCCGCCGACCCGGCCGCGGCCCAGGCCAAGGCGCTGGACGCGCTGCTCAAGGACAGCAACAACAGCCGTGAGTCCGTCATCAAGGCCGTCGACTCCACCAAGAGCTGCAAGGACCTCGACAAGTCCGCGTCCGACCTGCGCGACGCGGCCAAGCAGCGCGACGGCCTGGTGACCCGGCTGGAGCGCACGCCGATCGACAAGCTCCCCAACAGCGCCGAGCTGTCGGCGCAGCTGACGAAGGCGTGGAAGTCGTCCTCCTCGGCGGACTCCCACTACGCCGCGTGGGCCGGCCAGGTCGGCGGCAAGGGCGGCTGTGTGAAGGGCCACGCCCGTACGACGGACGAGAGCGCCGCCGCCGACCGGGCGAGCGGCGACGCCACCGCCGCCAAGAAGAAGGCGGCGGACCTGTGGAACCCCATCGCGCAGAAGTACCGCCTGTCCTCGCACAAGTGGACGCAGCTGTGACGAGGGGCCGTGACGGGCGGCCGCGGGCCGCGCACCGCCGGCCGGCCCGGGGCGGGTGACGGGGCCCGAGGCGAACCGTTCGCCAAGGGAACGTACGATCGATTGCTGTGCAAGGTTCGGAGAAGTCTTCCCGTCGCGGCCGCCGCTCGACCACCATGGACGGCATGCCGCTCAATGACATGCCGTGGTGGCGCTGGCGTACGAACGTACGCTCCGCGCTGCACATGCTCTCGGACCCGGTCTTCCAGCAGGAGTGCTGGCTCACCGGCCGCGAGGGGTTCGGGGATGTGACCGACGCCGTCTACCGGCTGGTCGAGGACACCTGGCTGGACAACTGGTCGGCCGAGAAATACATCGGGACGATCTTCCGCGACTCCGGCGAGGCCGCGCTGGTCGACGTCGCCGTGCTGCGCGTGCTGCGGATCATGCACCAGGTCGGGGCCGACGCCCCGGTCTCGGCCTATCTGGAGCACCACGGCTGGTCCGAGGCCGTCCGGGCGGCACGGGAGGCGCACGTGCGGATGGCGGCCGGCGACGGCGACGACCCCGACGTCCCCCCGCGCCCGCTGGAGGTCCTGGCGCAGCTCACCGGCGCGCGCTGAGGCGGCCGGGGGCCGCGCGGTCGGGAGGCGGTCCGCGGATGTGCGACGCTATTGGGCTATGAACGCCTCGCAGTCCCCTGTCGCCGGAGCGGCTCCCGCCCAGCCCGAGCAGTACGTCCTCACCCTCTCCTGCCCGGACAAGCAGGGCATCGTGCACGCGGTGTCCAGCTATCTCTTCATGACCGGGTGCAACATCGAGGACAGCCAGCAGTTCGGTGACCACGACACCGGGCTCTTCTTCATGCGCGTCCACTTCGGCGCGGAGGCGCCGGTGACCCTGGAGAAGCTGCGGGCCAGCTTCGCGGCGATCGGCGACTCCTTCCAGATGGACTGGCAGATCCACCGCGCCGACGCCAAGATGCGCATCGTGCTCATGGTGTCCAAGTTCGGGCACTGCCTGAACGACCTGCTCTTCCGCTCGCGGATCGGCGCCCTGCCGGTGGAGATCGCCGCCGTCGTCTCCAACCACACCGACTTCGCCGAGCTCGTCGCCTCCTACGACATCCCCTTCCACCACATCCCGGTGACGAAGGAGACGAAGGCGGCCGCGGAGGCCGAGCTGCTCAAGCTCATCGACGCCGAGAACGTCGAGCTGGTCGTCCTCGCCCGCTACATGCAGGTGCTCTCCGACGACCTGTGCAAGGCGCTCTCCGGGCGGATCATCAACATCCACCACTCCTTCCTGCCGAGCTTCAAGGGCGCGAAGCCCTATCACCAGGCACACGCGCGCGGGGTGAAGCTGATCGGTGCGACGGCGCACTACGTGACCGCCGACCTCGACGAGGGCCCGATCATCGAGCAGGAGGTCGAGCGCGTCGGCCACCAGGTCACCCCCGACCAGCTGGTGGCCGTCGGCCGCGACGTGGAGTGCCAGGCGCTCGCCCGCGCCGTGAAGTGGCACAGCGAGCACCGGGTGCTTCTCAATGGCCGCCGGACGGTCGTCTTCGCGTAGGTGCCCCTGGACGGGGGGGTGGGGGGGGGGGGGTGGGGGCCGCCCCCCCGCAGCCCCGGGCGCGACAGGCCCC